>JAYTFP010000035.1:0-9925 GCA_043734285.1 Acidimicrobiaceae bacterium | reverse complement strand
GCGTCACCCCTTGGCGCGTCGCATGCTCGCCGGCCTCGAGCCCGAGGTCACCGAGCGCGTGCTCGACATTCCCGCGCTCGCCGAGATGCGCAAGGTCTGCATCGAGCGACTCACCGCCGAGCAACTCGCGGGCACGGTGCGCGCCGACATCGACCCGACGAGCATCGGCAACGGCGTGGTCGCGATCATCCTGTCGCTGCTGATGTCGGTCGTGCAGCTGGGTGGCAGCGTCGCGATCGCGTACGCGGGTGACGTTGCGGCCGTCTTCGAGGCGGCGGTCGAACGCACGCCATCGCGTCACTGATCTCTCAGTTCGTGTCGAACGTCTTGTAGTCGCTCCCGCCGGCCGTGGCCGTCGCGGTGATGCCCTTCTGGGGGAACTTCACCCAGTACTCCTTCGTCTCCGCGAGGAAGTGCACGACGGGCACCTTGCCGAAGACCGAGCTGGCCCACGACTTGAACTCGTTGACGTCGGCCCAGTCGGCGCAGCCGTTGTAGTGCGGCGGTATCGGGTGGCCGTGCAGACAATCCTCGTAGTCGTCGGACCGGTGCTGCGCGAGCGTCGGCGAGAAGAACGGCTCGATCCGCAGCGGCAGCGTGAGCGTCGTGCCGGGAGCGATCTGCGGGAGCTCGATGCAGAGCGGTTGGTAGACGAGCAGGTCAGGGGCGTTCGCGTTGCGGACGCACAGACGGTTCGGGGTCGGCAGTCCCGACGTGTCGGCAGGCCGTGAGATCTGCACGGTCACGCGCGGGATGCGGGCGCCCGAGTCGTAGCCGCACCAGTCGCACGGGAACCCGGTCGCCGCGGTCGACGCGGCAGAGAGCTGCGAAACGATCTTCGACTTCCCCTGGTCGTACGCCTTGCGCGCCATCGCCGGATCGACGCCCGACTCCTCGGCCATCAGACCGACGAGGTAGTCCTCGCCTTGGTCGACGAGCGCGGCCGCGTCGGGCAACGACGGTGGCACGCCCGCCGCGGCGAGGCCGATCTTCTCGGCGGCGAGCAGACCCTTGTAACAGTCCGACGCCGGCTTGCCCTTGCTCTCGCCGTTGCCCGGACCCACCGAGTCGCCCGGCGAGCAGGGGATCCCCAACGACGTGAGCACCTCGCCGAGCACCGCCGGGATGATCTCGACGTAGAGCTCCCAGACCTTCGACGGGAAACTCACCGCGTCGATGACGAACGACACGGCCTTCTGCCACCACGACGGCTCGGGCGTCGACGGCGTGAAGCAGAACGGTTCACCCTTGCTGAAATGGCTGCCATGTCCCGAGAGAGTGGCGAAGAGGCCGACCGGGTCGTTGACCGCGGCGAGTCCCTCGGGCACGTCGTGGTCGGCGAGTGTCACGAAGCAATAGGTGCCCTCGTTGTAGGCGAGCCCCTGGTACCGCTGGTACGCGGTGATCGTCACGTTGACCTTGGCGGTCGGCGGCTTCGGCGTCTCGGGTCCGGTGCCGAGGCCGCCGCCGGGGATCCCCTGGCTCGCGTTGGCCGCCCACTTCAGCAGCGCCGGCTGGCTCGGCGATCCCGCGCAGGCCTTGGCGCCGGCGGCATGGGGGATGACGCGCACGTAGAGCGGAAGGTCGTGCGAGAGGGGAGTTCCCCCGACCGCCTGCTTGGCAGCGACCGCAGCGACGTCGATGGTGAACGTTGGCCGCGCCGCGACGTTGGTGCCGAGCGGACCGGGAGCGAAGGTCGCAGCGCCGGTCGCGATCAGTCCGGGAGGGTCGTGGCAATCCGAGGGAAACGGTCCGGTCGACAGTTGCCATTCGCCGGCCGTCGTGCCGTCGACGGTGCTCGACCAACGGAACATCCGCGAGCCCTGTTGCGTGTCGTCCCACCGCACGTGGTTGTCCTGCAGCGACCACTCGTCGGAGTAGCTGTTGATGTTGTCGGCCGTGTGCAGGTAGCCGGGCGATCCCGCGTAGACCTGCAGCGTGGTCTGGCCGAGCAGCCCCACGCCCGGGTAGCCGATGCGCAGCGTGACCGAGTTGGTGGCGGCGCCGGTGCACACGCTCTTGCCATCGCGCGGCACGACGCGCACGTAGTACGTGCCTTCGAACGGATGCGGATGCGGGTCGCCGGTCTGGCCTTGGAGCGGCGGCGCTTGCGGGTCGCCGGTCTTCTTCTTTGCTGTCGTGGTCGGCGCACCGCCGCCGAGTGGAGGTGGCTTGCCCGGCTCGTCGCTCGGCCCTTCGCCGGGACTCCACTGCGGCTTCGTCCACGGCGTGAGGTCGACGCTGAACATGCCGCCGGTCTTGTCGGCCGCGAGCGAGCCGGTCGCGTACTCGACCTGGCCGCGGGTGACGAGGTCGGGAGGATCGGCGCAGGTGTCACCCATCGGGGTGGTCGACATCTGCATCTCACCCTCGGTCGTTCCACTCGCCGAGCTCGCCCAGTGGAACAATCGTGTGCCGCCGATCGGCACGTCGTCGACATCGGCCCAGTTGTTGCGCAGCGTTCCGTCGATGGTGATGAGGTTCGGCGATCCGCTGTAGACCTCGAGCCCATCGCCGGCGCCGGAACCCGTGCCCGTCGCGAAGACGGGCGCGACGAGGGAGATGTCGATGAGCTTCGCGCCGCCGATGACGAGGCCGAGGTTGCTGATCGGTGCGGCGTCGTGTGAACCGAAGAGCGCGCCGAACGGACTGGTCGGTCCACCCATCCCGTTGCCGAACACGACATGAGCCTTGGCGCAGCGACCGGTGGGCTGCACGTCGAGCGCGTACGCCTGCGCGGTCGTCGTGCCGGTGACGTGGAAGGTGAGGTGGTCGCCGCTACCGCTCACCTTGGCTTCGATCGGCTTGGTCATCGCGCGGATCAGTCGCACCGGTCCGAGCTCGCCGGTGGCAGCGACCCCTGTGGTGCTCGGCGCGGTGGTCGTCGTGCGGCCCGGGAACGTCGTCACCGTGAAACCCGGCGCGATGGTGCCGAGGGTGGGCATCGGCATGGACGAGCCGGTGTCGGGCGCGAGGGTGGTCGTCGACTCGGTCGTGGTCGTACTCGTCGTCGATGTGGTGCTGGTTGTCGTCGAAGTGCTGGTCGTGCTCGTGTCGGCGGGGTTCGCGCTCGGCGGAGCGAGCGAGGTGAAGCGAACCGGATTCGCCGTGATCCTCACGTCGCCGGACCGAGCGCGGCATCCGCGTACGAAGATCCGTCCCGCGAGGTCGCCGGGCCCGGTCGTGTCGCGCTCGACGATCACCACCACCGTTGCTGCGACGAGCACGAACACGAGCAGGACGACTGCGATGCCGATCGCGCGCTTCGGATGCTTCACGAACGGCCGCGCGTGGTCACTCGTAGCCGAACCATCGACGGCGTCGCACAGCGCCGAATTCGCGCTTCGACGCGGCGAGCTCGGGAGACGGTGCGGTGAACTCGCCGAACGGCTTGGGTCCCCCGAGGAAGTTCACGTCGAACTTCGCGACCTCGGCGCCGCCGAACTCGATGTAACAGGTGGCGATACCGGGGAACGGGGCGGGTTCGGCGCCACCTCGGATCTGGTGGATCAAGACATCGGCGACCGTACCGGCCTCGCCCTCGGCGATGACGCCGACGCGCGGCACTGGGGCGCTCGTGACATCGCCGACCGCGTAGACATCGGGGAAGCGCGTGGCGAACGTCGCGCGGTCGACCGGGATCCACCCGTCGACAGCGAGCCCCGAGGCCTCGACGACCTCGGGCGCCCGGTGCACGGGAATCGCCAGGAAGAGGTCGTACGGCTCGACTCGCCCGTCGCGGAGTGTGGCGACCTTCGCCGTGGGATCGAGCGACGTCACCAGCGACTCGGGCCACCAGCCGATGTCGCGGTCGGCGAGGCCGGCGAGGATCCCCGACGACGCCTCGGGTGAGATCGGGATCGGCACTGACATCGGGCTGATCACCTTGATCGTCGAGATGCCGCGGCTGCCGCGCTCGGTCAGGAAGTCGTGCAGCATCATCGCCGTCTCGAACGGCGCTGCGGGGCACTTGAAGAACCCGCCGAGCACGCCGATGATCACGTTGCCGCCGGCGAACGAGGCGAGCACCTCACGCACGTGCTCGGCCCCGGCGACCGAATAGAACTCGGTGCCCTCCTCGTCGACGCCGGGCGTGGCCGCGGTGTCGAGGTCGGCGCCGAGCGCGACGACGAGCACATCGGTCTCGTACGTGGCCTTGTCGGTCACGACGGTTCGGGTGACCGGGTCGATCGAGCGCACCAACTCCTGGCGCACGTCGACGCTCGGCTTGGCGATGTCGCGGTACGGCATCCGCACGGCCTCGGGCGTCTGCCGGCCGAACATCACGTCGAGCTTCGAGTAGCCGAAGACGAACGAATCGCTCTTGTCGATGAGCGTGACGTGGACCTCGTCAGCGACCTCTTCGGAGAGCCGCGTGGCGAGCTCGAGCCCACCGAAACCCGCACCGAGGATCAGGACGCGTCGCATCCGCCATGTTCTACCCGAAATTTGCAAAAAGTCCTGCAGCCGGTGCCCTCAGCGGGCACTTCGTGCAAGACTTTTTGCGATTCTTACTCGACGAGGCGGACGGGATCGCCGAGCAGCGATGCCGACCACGTGGTCGTGTCAGCGGGAGTGCCGCTGAAGTCGAGGCGCACCTTCAGCCAGCATCCGGTGGAAAGCGTCGAGTTGCAGGTGTAGTCGCTCGGGAGGACGAGCGTGAGCGTCACCACTCTCGAGTCGTACGACGAACTGGTCAGTCCCGAGATCGCGCAACCAGACGACGTGATGGCAGACGGCGGCGATCCGTCCTTCACGAACGAGCATGACGGGAACGTCGAGTAGTTGCTGTCGGCCGGCGGGATGACGGTCATCGTGGCCGAGCCGGCGGTGTCAGCGATGTCGAAGAAGTCGAGCGACAACGTCGCGCCGGCGTACTGCGGCTGGAGTTGCGCGAGGTAGAACGTCGCCGACGACGTGTTCGAGTTCACGAAGATCGGGAGTCGGCCGCGTGCGAAGGCCGAGACCCCGGTGCCGCTGATCGAGGTGCCGAATCCTGATCGCAGTGAGAAGCGGTTGTGCCCGCCGGTGGTGATTGACGAGTCGCTGTGCTCGAGCGACCCGGCGCCGGCTGACGTGCTGAGCGACGCCGTCGTCGAGAAGTGGGGGTTCGACTGGTCCGCCGTGGTCGTCACCTGGACGATGTAGTCGCCGACGACCGGCGAGGAGACCGTGCAGATGTCGACCCAGCGTCGGAACTCCTTCCAGAACGGGATGCCCTCGAGACCGCCGCCGGTGTTCCAGCCCGACTTCGTCTGGTCGAGCAGGTTGTAGAAGCCCGACGTGTAGGGCGAGAAGCTGATCGCACAGATCGCCGGGTTGTCGCCGATGTCCGACGGTGTCGCGTCGGGAGCGCGCACGATGAACGTCGTCGTGAGGTTGGCGAGGTTGTTGATCTTCTGATCGCCTGGGCAGTAGGCCGTGTTCTGATAGTCGTAGCGTTGCGCCGCCTTCGCGTCCGACACGATGCCGGTCGAGTACTGGCTGATGAGCGTCAACTCCTCCGACGCCGAGTACGAGTTCGTCGTGCAGGTGTCGCCGGTGTAGATGAATGCGGGATCGAACGCCTGGATGTGCAACGCACCCGACCCGACCGAGTTGACGCGCGTGACGTAGTAGTAGCCGGCGTCGTCCAACTCGGTGTTCGTCGAACTGGTGCATCCGGTGCTGAAGCCGCTGCCGGACGAACCGCACACGCCGGACGAGTAGCGGTCGCCGTTGCCCTTGGTCGATCCGTCGCCCGACTGGTTCAACCAGATCTGCGGCGCGGCGGCGGCCGACTCAGGGTCGTTGCCGAGCGATGCGATCGGGCTGCCCATGGGCACAGGCTGGAGGTACTCCGAGGTACCCGATCGGGTGACGGTGGAGTTGCTGCCGAGCAGCAGCCCAGCGAGGAACCGCGTCGCGGGCGTTACGACGGTGACCTGCAGACGGCGCGTACCGACCTGGGTGATGGTCACCGACGTCGTCGAGCTCGCGGGGAATCCGTTCTTCGCCATCACGTCGTTGGCGACCGACTTCGCCTTGGTGAGATCGGGGAGCCAGACCACACCTGCGAGCGCGGCGGCGTCGGCGGCGCGCTGCATCTTCGCGCCCTGCCAGTAGTTGCCGCCGTAGTCGATCGCCATGCCGCTCACCACGAGCAGGGGGACGAGGACGAGCGCGGTGGTCATCAGCACATACCCGCGCTGTGACCGATTGGCGAGCGTGTGACGCAGGAGCGTGTGAGGGAGGAGGGTCAGGCGTGTCATGGCGATCCTGCGTTGTGGACTCCGGTGGGATCGAGACGCATCACGAAGCTGTCGGTGAAGGTCTTCGTCACGCCGAAGAGGTTGGTGTAGGTCGGGACGGTGATCGACAGGGCCACGCCGAGGAAGTCAGGCCCATTGGTCGATCCCTGGTCGATGATGCGCGTCGCGGGACACCACTTCGTGTCCTTGCCGCTCCCCGAGCAACTGCCGCCGTAGCTGGTCTTCGCCGACGTCGGATTCGCGACGATCGCGGCGATGTCCGCGGCCGAATAGGTGTTGCACTGGTTCGACACGCCGCCCGACGTCGAGATGATGCACGCGTTCGTGGGCGTGGTGTTCGATCCGGTGACCCTGTAGACGACGACGTAGTTGATCGTCGCGCTCTTGACGTTCGCGATGGCCGCGCCGAACGCGCTGAGCATCTCGAAGTCACCCGTCGGCGCGTTGCCCGCACTCGAGCCGACCCTCGCAGTGGTGCGGGTGGCATTGGCGATCGCCACGTCGTTGCGCAGCATCATCCCGACCTCGAACAACCCGAGCGCGAGCGTCATCAGGAACGGGACGATGAACATCATCTCGATGAGGATCGAGCCGCGCTCGTCGCGGTGACGTCGGCCGCTCATCGCGTCTGCGGTTCGAGTCGATAGATGGTCTGTTCAGAGAAGTTGAAGTTCTTCCCGAAGATGCCGGTGATCGAGTCGTAGCGACTCGTGATGTACACGCCCACGTAGTCGGGCGGAGCTGACGCGGCGATCTTGCGACTGGTCGGGCACCAGAAGCGATCGGGTGTCGAGCTGCTGGCCGTGCAGTCACCGAACTGCGTCGACGGGCGCGTGAGGTCGCTGGCCACGTAGCGGTTGCACAGGTTCGCCTGCGACGCGGTGAGACACGGGATGAGCGAGGAGTCGGTGGTGATCGACGACTTCGGGCCGGTGGCCTTGAAGATGACGATCGAACGGAGCTCGCTCGACGAGATCGCCCGCGTCGAGCGGACGATCGCCTGGAGCGTCAGGTAGTCGGCCTGCGCCGCGTTGCCGGCCGCGCTCGCGGTCCTCGTGGCGTTGCGATCCGCGGACGACACGGTCAGGTACTGCCGGAAGACGAGGCCGAACTCGAAGACCGTGAAGATCATCAGGAAGAACAGTGGGGCGACGAGCACGCCCTCGACCAGGGACGCGCCGCGCTCATTGCGTGTCTTCGCGGTCGGCCTCTTCCGTGACGACATGACTGCTCCTGATCCGCCTGTCCGTCGTCATTCCGATCGGAACATCACGGTCAATTGTGAGCGGTCGGCCAACTGGAGACCATGGGCCATCGAGCCGGACAACGGCCGACGACTGAGTCGAACGGCCCGGATCAGGTAATCAACGGAAGACGCAGCAGACAGCCGAATTCGCGGCTGATGTCGGCCGAGACCCGGGCGTGCACGCGGCCCTGGCGTGTCCAGAACCGGCCGTCGCCCTGCAGCGGATAGACACCGTCGTGCCACACGCCGGGGCGCAGGCAGATCGCGAACGTCCCGTCGCTCGCGGCGATCACCGCGCGGTCGAGGTCGGGTGTGTCGCCGACGGGAATGGCCGGGACGAGGAACGGCCGTCCGTCGAGGCTGGCGAACATCTGACCGCCATCGGGGTGGTTGTTCACGTGCCACAGCAGGATCTGCGACGGCGGTTCGCCGGATGCCGGCGCGTCGTCGGCGTGCTCGGGTGCGCACCCGAAGCCCAGCACGTAGTGGCCGTCGACCGCTTCGTTGACGGCGATCAACCGCTGGCCGGACCACGTGCAGGTGAATGCGCCCTCGGTCGTGCCGCCACCGATTCCGGTGCCCGGGTCGAGCGGTCGGGTGCCGGCGAGCGGCCACGGCACGACCGGCACGTCGAAGGCGCGCGGGTCGCCCTCGACCACGATGATCATCTCTTCCAGCGAGGGATCGCGGCCGTCGACGATCGGCAGATCGCGCCACGGGAGACCGTGTGGCACATCGGGAGCCATGTACTCCTCAGGTGTCACCGCGTGCCCTGCCATGTCAGCGGTCCGCGTCGTAGAACTGCGAGTACCAGCGGCGGAACTCGGCGATGTTGCCGTCGCCCTTCACGAGGAGCGGGTGTTCGAGGAAGACCTTGTCGCGCCAGATCGGGACGTCGGCCATCAGACCGTGCTCGCCGGTGACGCCCTCGATCAGTTCGTCGGCCATGTGCTCGACGTCGCCCCGGAAGATGAAGTGCCAGTGCAGGCGGCAGTGGCGACGATCGATCGGCGTGGTCGTGGTGAACACCGTCATGACGTTGCGGATCCGCAGCATCGCGATGCCGGGACCCCATGTGTGGCGGTAGAACTCCTCGCCGTCGGGAAGCAGCTCGATGACGGTCGAGAACGCGCCGTCGGTCGTGAAGGTCGACGTGTCGTTGGGGACGTACGGCCGTCCGTGCACGTAGCGGAGATGCGCGTAGTCGACGTTGTTCTCGGCCATCTCCTGCAGTGCGGCGGCGAGCTCGAAGGTCCACGGATGGGGCTCCGACCAACCGGGCTCGACGAGCTCGGTGACGCGTGGAATGTCGTACGCCGGCGGCAGGTCGGCCGAGTGGTACCAGAAGAAGACGAAGCCGTCCTGCTCGCACACGGGGTACGTGCGCACACACGCCTTCGACGGGATGCGACCCGGGCTGTACGGGATCTCGACGCACACGCCGTCGGGTCCGTAGCGCCACCCGTGGTACGGGCACTCGATCGTGTCGTCGACGAGACGACCGCCACCGAGGTGCGCGCCGAGGTGGGGACAGTGCGCGTCGATGACCCGCGCGACGCCGTCGTCGGAGCGGTAGGCGACGAGCTCCCGGCCGACCGCGACGACCGGCACGATCGCGCCGTGAGGAAGGTCGTCGCTGGAGCTGATCGCGTACCAACCGTGAGGGATCGGCGGCGGTTCGGGTCGGTCGGGCAACGAGTATCCGCCGATCGTCACCGACCGATCCGATGGTGCCGCATCGTTCGAGGTCGCGGCCTTCGACGTCGAACGGGGGATGACCGTCTTGCGAAGACTCTCGCTGATCGCGTCGTTCATGTTCGTCACAGCTCCGGTTCGCCGGGTCGAATGTTCGCGTCGCCGCCGGCGAGTGGGACGCGGAGGGGCACACGCATCATCGAGAAGTCCGCCGAGGCGACGAGGTGGTCGTCGCCGTCGACGACCTTGCACTCGATGACGATGAGCTGACTGCCGATGCGGACGACCTCGGCCTTGGCGATCACCGAGTCGGTGGTCGGGCGCCCGAGATAGCGCACATGCATGTCGGCGGTGACCAGCGACTCGATCTCGGGATCGAAGTCGGTCGCTCTCGCTGCGGCGAGCGCACAGGCGAGGTCGACCATCGTCGCGATCGCGCCGCCGTGGAGGCTGCCGGTGAACCCGAACGCCTCGGGTCGCACGGGCATGCGCACCTGGGCGTGGCGCGCCCCCTTCTCGGGGCGCTCGTAGTCGAGGCCCAACAGCGCGTGCAGCGGGATGGCCTGTGCGCGTTCGTGCCGGGCGACCGACGCGTCGTCGCTCACGGTCGAGCACTCCTCACTCGTCGCGGCATCGGAGCGCCGTGGTCGCCCGGCCAACGCGATCCACCGATCGTGTCGGCGAACGGCCGGAACGCGTCGGGATCGAGCGGACCCTCGAGCGTGATCTCGCG
>JAYTFP010000034.1:0-12108 GCA_043734285.1 Acidimicrobiaceae bacterium | reverse complement strand
CTGAGTCGTTGACCCGGCGTGACGGTGATGGACTTCACCTTGTAGGTCGGCTCGTCGGCGAGCACGTCGAAGCGCCCCCAGGGCCGCTCCTCGAAAAGGGGATCAGGTATCACTGCACCTCCAGGATCGATTGGCCGTCGGTCGACCACCAGCTGGCCGTCAACGACATTCCGTTCTTCGACATGGGCATGATCGTCTCGAAGGTGCGCTTGTAGCCGGTGTGCCTGATCACCCACTGCCCATCGACCAGGGCGTAGCGGTCGTCGTAGAAGCCCGCACCCGTCAGGTAGAAGTCGAACTCGGTGTCGACGTTCACGTCTTCCATCGCCCACGTGGCGGTGGCCTCGGTGGCGCTGATCAGCTCGATCTCGGGATGGTGCACGCGATGACTCGTGTGGAAGGCCGGGCGGTCCATGTTCTTGCGCATGAAAGCGATGATCGCCTCGCTCCCCTCGTAGTGATACTTGCCACCCGAGTAGGCCGCGGTCGCGTCAGGCGCGAACAGCGTCGCCATCTCATCCCACCGCTTCTGATCGAGACACCTGAAGTAGGCGTATTTCAGTCGTTTGATGCGCTCGAGCGCGACGAGATGCTCGACATCCACGGCGACAACCTAGCCGAAAGGCGCGAAATCTGACGGTCCGTCAGATTCGGCGGTAGTTGGGCGCCTGCTCGGTGATCGTGATGTCGTGGGGATGGGCTTCGCGCAATCCGGCCGACGTCATGCGGATGAATTGTGCGTTGTCCTGCATCGAGGCGATGTCGGGGGCGCCGCAGTAGCCCATCGACTGCTGGAGGCCGCCCACGAGCTGGTGCACGATCGAGCTGAGGTTGCCCACGTAGGGAACTCGACCCTCGATGCCCTCGGGAACCAGCTTCTCGGCGTCGACGACGTGCTCCTGGAAGTAGCGGTCCTTCGAGAACGACCGCGACTTCATGGCTCCCATCGAACCCATGCCGCGGTACTCCTTGTAGCGCTCACCCTGGAAGAGCACGACGTCGCCAGGGCTCTCGTCGGTGCCCGCGAGCAGCGAGCCGAACATCGCGCAGTCGGCGCCGGCACCGATCGCCTTGGCGACGTCGCCCGAGAACTGGATGCCGCCGTCGGCGATCACCGACACGCCCCGACGTCGGGCGACCCGTGAGCAGTCGAACACCGCAGTGATCTGCGGCACGCCGATGCCGGCGACGACCCGCGTGGTGCAGATCGAGCCCGGCCCGATACCGACCTTGATCGCGTCGGCCCCCGCGTCGATCAGCGCTTCGGCAGCCGCGCTGGTGGCGACGTTGCCGGCGATCAGCGGTCCGTCCCAGGTGCGACGCAGTTCGCGGACCGTCTGCGCGACGGATGTCGCGTGCCCGTGCGCAGTGTCGACGACGATCGCGTCGACACCGGCGTCGATCAGCGCCTTCGCCCGATCGAACACGTCGGAACCCGTGCCCACCGCAGCGGCGACACGAAGCCGACCGCTGCCGTCTTTCGTGGCGTTCGGGTAGTCGATGCGCTTCTGCAGATCTTTGATGGTGATGAGCCCGCGGAGGAAGCCGTGGTCGTCGACGACCGGTAGCTTCTCGACTTTCACGTGGCGGAACATCTCCTGCGCCTCGTCGAGCGTCGTGCCGACCGGTGCGGTGATGAGACCCTCGGTCGTCATCACCTCGTCGATGCGTCGGTCGGTCTCGATGTGGAACCGCAGATCGCGGTTCGTGAGGATGCCGACGAGACGGTTCGACTCGTCGGTGATCGGGACGCCCGAGATGTGGAACTGCGCCATCAGATCGAGCGCTGTCTGGATCGTCTGCTGGGGACGCAGCGTCACCGGATCGGTGATCATCCCCGACTCGGACCGCTTGACCCGGTCGACCTCGATGATCTGGTCTTCGGGCGAGAGGTTGCGGTGGATCACGCCGATGCCGCCCATGCGAGCCAGTGCGATCGCCATGCGGCTCTCGGTCACGGTGTCCATCGCGGCCGAGACGATCGGGATGCTGAGGCGGATGTCGCGGGTGAACCAGGTCGACGTGTCGACCTCGTGGGGCAGGACCTCTGACTCGGCGGGCAGCAGCAGCACATCGTCGAAGGTCAACCCGAGGCGGCCGAACTTGGCTGCGAACTCCGGATCGTCGCCCGGAGTGACAACGGAATCGAACGGATCAGCTGGGGCCATGCCACAGCCTAACTGCCGCGGCAAGGGGTCCCGCACGAAGGCTCAGCGGGTTGTACGCCAAGCGTTCCAGGCGTCGACGAGGCGCGAGCCGAAAGCCTCAGCGACACCGGTGTCCTTCGCGTGCTCGTAGTGCGAGCCGTCAGGTCGCAGTCGCTTGTCGTCGGTGCGCTGGTCGACCCACGAGGCCAGGTCGAGCACAGCGACCGTGTTCGGACGCGCCGCAGCCGCCTCGCGGATCAACGCGTTCTGGCGATCGACGCGCGCCGGGTCGCGACTCGCGCGGAGCCCTGGGTCGAGGTCGCCGGTCCCGACGGAGCGACTCAGATGGGGACACGTCACCCATTCGACGAAGCGCGCGCCCGCGCCGAGCAGTGAGTCGGTCGCGGCGAGGAACTCGGATCGGATGAGTTCGTCGTAGGCGGGCTCGCCGATCGTGACGATGCCCGACTGACCGCTCAGCCGACGACCCACCAACTCCCACTGGCATGACATCACGACTGCGACGTCGGCTCCTCGGCGCCGCACTTCGCCGGGCCAACTGGTCGGCCAGTCGTCGCATTCAGCCTTGACCGGCTCGGGCGCGCTGCGCATGTACGACCCGCCGCGCACCACGCCGCAGCCGAGACGCACCACTCCCCCGTCGCCGATGAAATGGAGGTCGTGCGGGTTCCAGAAATCC
This sequence comes from Acidimicrobiaceae bacterium, assembly GCA_043734285.1. Taxonomy (GTDB): domain Bacteria; phylum Actinomycetota; class Acidimicrobiia; order Acidimicrobiales; family Microtrichaceae; genus JAYTFP01. The sequence goes on along the minus strand of JAYTFP010000034.1, from coordinate 9,261 downwards.
ATGCTGAGCGCGAGTGTGAGCAACACCGAGTCGCCGAACATCGCCACCTTCGGACGCTCGGGCGCCGTGCCTTGTTGCGACCCGGTCGGTGGCGTCGTCGACGACGGCGTGGGTGACGACCCGAAGCGCTGCACGTCGGCGTCGAGCGACGACACGAGCTGCTGGCCTCGATCGACTTTCGTTCGCAACCCGATGGGCGTGACGAGCAGGATCACCACGGCAATCGCGACCAGCGGACGAAGCCGAGCGTTGCCCGAGATCGCACCACGGCGGATCGGACCCTCGACGAACCGGCTGCTGAGCGCCGCGAGCCCGATGGCGAGTGTCATCGCGATCGCGAAGTTCGCGAGGTGCGGCAGTCCCGTGTGTCCCGTCGTGATCCATGCCAACAGCGGCCAGTGGAAGAGGTAGATGCCGTAGCTGATCCGTCCGATCCAGCGAAGCGGCGCGACGAGCAGCAGTCGGTGGATCGGACCGAGTGGGACGAGCGCGCTGACGACCAGGCCGACCGACGCGCACGCGACCACGGCGAACCCGCCCGATCGAAGCACCGCAGAGGTCTGCGTCATCGCGGCCCACAGACACGCGGTGGCGACCGCGCCGACGAGGCCCGCGATCACCGCCGCGTTCCGCCACTGGCGGTGCTGCGCGAGCCGCGTTCGTCGCGACGGCGACGACATCCAGATCGCGAGGAGCGCGCCGACCAACAACTCGCCGGCGCGGGTGTCGGTGCCGAGATACACACGGTTGACGCTCATGTGGAACGCGAACGGGAGTACGAACGACACGAGGGCCGCTGTGCCGACGACGAGCGCCAGCGACTTCCGGGTCGATCCCGACCGCGTCCGCCGTGCGACACCCCAGACCACGAGCGGCACGACCAGGTAGAACTGCTCCTCGATCGCCAGGCTCCAGAAGTGGATCAACGGTGACGAGGTCGCGAACAGGTCGGCGTAGCGCTGGCCGCGCGCGAGGAACCGCCAGTTCGCCACTTGCGCGAGAGCGGCCCAGCTGTCGGCCGGCAACCCCGGTGACACGACGCCGAGCACGACCGCGCCGGCAGCGACGCCGAGAATCGTCATCCACGCGGCTGGGAGGAGCCGACGGAACCGTCGACTCCAGAACCGTCGCAGCGACACCGACCCCGACCGATCGACTTCGGCGATCAGCAGCGAGGTGATGAGGAACCCCGACAACGTGAAGAAGAGGGAGACCCCGAGGAACCCGCCGCGCAACACCGCCCACTCGCCGTGGAAGCCGGCGACGGCCAGCACCGCAAGACCACGTACGCCGTCGAGCGCGGGAAAGCGACGCAGTCCGTTGCCGTCGACGAACGTCTCCAGGTCGTCGAACGGCCCCACCGTCGAGCCGACCGTCGCCGGGTCAGCTGTCATCGAGCAGCTCGCGCAACAACGGAAGCGGCAGGCCGATGACCCCCGACCGGTCGCCGCCGACCACCGAGTCGATCAGGTCCGAGTTGTCCTCGATGCGGTAGGAGCCGACGCAGTCGAGCGGCGCGAACTGCGCGGCATAGGCCTCGGCCTCGCGGCGACTGAACGTGCGCATCGTGACGCGATGCGAGTCGACACCACGTCGGATCGCGCCGGTCGAGGTGTCGAGCACCACCACACCGTTGATCAGATCGTGCGCTCGACCCGACATCGACATCAGCTGCTCGATGGCTCGATCCTCACTTCCCGCCTGATGCAGCAGCGTCGCGACACCGTCGACGTCGAGCACGGCGATTTGGTCGGCGGCGATGATCCGCGCGTCACGGTGCTGTGAGGCGATCGATCGGGCCTTTCCTTCGGCCAGTTCGAGCGCGAATTCGGCGGGCTCGATCTCGGTGAATCGGTGATCGAGGGCCCGCTCGTCGAACTCGGGTGCGGCGCTGAGATACGGCACGCCGAGCTCGTCCATCAGGGCCGCCCGGTACCGCGAGGTCGACGCCAGTATCAACGAGCGCGGCTCGCCGAAGGCCTCAGTTGGCCACAGCTTCGTCGGCTGCGCCGACACGCCACTGCCTCGATGGAGCGGGTCGCCTCTCGGCGCCCGCTCATGGGGTCGGGCCATGGGGCCATCGTAGGATGAGCCGGTGACCACAGCCGTCGTGACGATGGAATGCCAGCGCGGCGTGATCGGCGATCTGGCCACCTTTCCGGCACTCGCGACCGCCGTGGCCGAGTCGGGTCTCGTCGCCGCTCTCGAGCGCTTGGTCGCGGCGGCCCGGGCGCACGGCATCGTCGTCGCGCACGCGATGTTCGAGTTCAGTCGCGACCCGAGCCTGCACCCGACGAATGCGCCTCTCCTCCGCTACGCCGGCCAGATTCCGGGACAGCTGTGCGAGGGCACCGACGCGGTCGCGTTGATCCCCGAGCTGCGACCCGAGCCGACTGACCTCATCTCTCGCCGTCGACACGGTGTCAGCCCCTTCATCGGCACCGATCTCGACCGCGAACTGCGGGGTGCCGGCGTCGACACGATCGTCGCCTGCGGAGCGTCGCTCAATGTCGGCGTCCTCGGGTTGTGCATCGAGGCGGTGAACCTCGGCTACGAGGTCGTGATGCCGCTCGACGCCACCGTGGCAGTGCCGCCGTCGTTCGGGACCGAGCTGGTCGTCAACACGTACCGACAGCTGGTCACCCTCACGACGGTCGACGAACTCATCGCCGAGTGGGCTCGATGACGTCGGCGCGCAACTCGTCGACCGCTTCGAGCCAGGCGGCCATCGTCGAGCCGCCCACGCCGAGGATGCACGCGCTGACCCCCAGTTCGCCGAGCTGACCGATCTCGTCGACGAGACCTACGCCCCCGCGAGTGAACGGCGAGCAGCACACGTCAGGTGGCGCGCTGCGCCCGGCCGCCTCCGACCGATCGCGCATCAGCGCGATGCGGTCGGCAAGATCGCCGAGCGACTCGATCGCGGCCGTCCGGGTGGTTGCGGCGAGGCCGCCAGTCGTCGGAAACGGGAGCCAGGCGTCGCCGAACTCGATGGCGCGGTCGATGGCTCGACGACTGTTGCCGCCGCACCAGACGCGTGGGCCCCGGCCGTCGCGTGACACGGGCCGGATCGTGTTGCCGCGAGCGTTCCATCCTCGGCCCGTCGCGACCACCGACTCACCGGTCCAGGCCGTCCGCATGACCGTCAGCGATTCGTCGAGCACCTCGTTGCGATGATCGAAGTCAGCGCCGAGCGCAGCGAACTCCGAACGCAGGTAGCCGGCGGCGACGCCGACGATCAGTCGCCCTCCGGAGAGAACGTCGAGCGTCGCCAGTGTCTTCGCTGCGAGCAACGGCGACCTGTACGCGACGACGTAGATGTTCGTGAGGAGTTCGAGCCGGTCGGTCGCCGCAGCAGCGAACGACAGCGCGACCGTCGGCTCGAGGGCGTGGTGTCCGCCACCCGCCAGCCATCGGTCGTCGGGTGCGGGGTGGTCGGTCACGAAACATCCGTCGACGCCGGCTGCCTCGAGCGCGCGAGCCATCAGCGCGACGGTGCCCGGCCCGACGAATCCGCCGGGCGGATCGACGTGATCGGTCGGCAGCGCGACGAAGAACCTCACGAAATTCGGCCGCGCATCCACGCGCACGCGGCGTCGAGCATCTCGACCGTTCGTTCGTGGCCCGCCTCGAAGGTCTGCCGCTGCACATCGCCTCTTGTCGCCGTCAGCGACGCAGCCACGTGTTCGACGAAGAACGGTGGCACCACGTCATCGAGCGAGCCATGCTGGATGAGCACGTCGCGCGCGCGGATCGACGCGAGGTCGACGTCGAGGTCAGCACCGTCCGGCACGAACGGCGCCTGCAGCAGGAGTCCGCCGAGTTCGATGTCGTAGAACGCAGCAACCGCGAGCGCGGTCGCGGCACCCTGCGAGAAGCCGCCCAGCACGACGTCCTCCATGTCGATCCCGAGATCGGTCGTGCAGCCGACGAGCACGTTGCTGACCCATTCGACAGCCCGCTCCAACGACGCCGGATCAGTGCCCCGCGAATCGCCCTCGAACCAGGCCCGCCCGGCCGCAGAGACCGCCAGGGGGCCCTCCGGTGTCACGGCGATGTACCCGCGCTCGGGGTCGATCGCCCCGATGACGCCATCGACCTCGGCCGGCGATGAACCGTGGCCGTGGAGGTACAGGAACAGGCGACGGGACACGGGCTCTCCTGATCGGGGCGAGATCTGAAGAGTAGTGGGATCGATTTCGAAACGGCACCGCCACACTGGAAAGCGAGGTTCCCCCGTGCTCAGTCGACGACGACGCTCCCCCGATCACCACACCGGTGCGACCGATCGGCAGCTCCGCGCCCTGATCGACGAGAACGCCGACGCGATCTTCCGGATGGCCTACTCGGTCTTGCGCGATCGGGGGCTTGCCGAGGACGTGGTCCAGGACACCCTGATCACCGCGTGGCGACGCCTTCCCGACTGGCGCGGCGAGGGCACGCTCCGCGGCTGGGTGCTGAGCATCGCCCACAACACCAGCGTCTCGTACCTGCGTCGGATCCGCGATCAGGCGACCGAGCCGTCGCGTCTCCCCGAGCGGACCGCGCCCGACAACGTCGAGCGTGATGTCGACGGTCGCGCCGACCTCGAGGCGTTGACCGCAGCACTCGCGAACCTCGACGAGACGAGCCGCTCGATCGTCGTGCTGCGCGACATCGAGGGACTCACCTACCAGCAGATCGGCGAAGTGCTCGATCTGCCGCTGCCGACCATCAAGACCCGACTGCTCCGCGCCCGGCGAGAGCTGCAGCGCGTCATCCGAGAAGGAGCACTCACATGAGCCGCAATGACCACTCTTTCAGCGAACGCGACATCGACGACCACGAGCTCGACGGCCTGAGCGACGCGCAACTCGACGCCGAACTCGCTGCGACCGACCCCTGGCTGGCGCCGTCGCTGGCTCACATCCTTGCGCCGCCGGCCGATCTTCAACGAAGGACCACTTCAGTGGTCCGCGAAGGCCTTCTGGCGCGGTCGACCGTCGACACCGCCGTCGGCATGCTGTCGGTCGGTGTGCAGACACTCCGATTGCTCTTCACCCCACCGTCCTCGCAGGAGAACACGCCATGATCAGCGGAACGAACTGGGTACTCGCCCTGGCGGCGCTGTCGGCCGGCATGCTCCTCGGTGAGATCTCGGGACGTATCACCCGCGGCTCGATGAGCCGCCCCACCCGGTCCGACGACGTGCGCGACATGGCGCGTGCGGTGGGCAGCTTCCTCTTCTGGCTGGGCACGTCCACGGGTCTGCTCGTGGCCGTGGCCGTCACCAGTCGTCACAGCCTCGACAAGGTGCCCGATCGCATCGCTGCGTTCATCCCGAACTTCCTCACGGCGGGTTTGATCATCATCGCCGGACACGCGCTGGCGATCGGCATCGCCACCGGCGTCGGCCAGTCGGTGCTCAGCGCGACCGGCGTGCGTCACCGCGGTGTGGAGCGCTCGCTGCGGGCCGCAATCCTCGCCACCTCGATCTGCCTCGCGCTGAGCGAACTCGGCGTGAACACCTGGATCCTGGGTCTCGTGATGGCCATGGTCGCCGCCGGGCCGTTGCTTGCCGCGGCGTTGCTCACCGCGCTCGGCGCCCGTCACGTCGCCACCGACCTCGCCGCCGGCCGCGCGCTACGCGGGCAGCTCAGGGTCGGCCACCGACTCGAGTTCGGCGACATCCGCGGCACCATCGCTGCGGTGAACCCCGTGACGCTCGAGGTCGATGCGGATGACGGCAGCCACCACCACGTGCCGCTCCACCTGCTCACCGAGCAGGCATTCGTGACCAGCCCGTCGCGCACCGCGACCATCTGACCTGGGCCGAGTCGGCGTAGGCCGAACGGCCTATTGGCAGATATCTCGCGACTTCCGGGGTGGCCGCAGCGTCCACCACTCGCAGCGACGCAGAGACCCGGAAGCGGGAGCGCAGCGCTGCATGATCGTCCCGTCATGAGGGTTGATTGATCGTCCCGCCGGAACTGGTGCCGGCGGGATGATCGCGTCCCGGCATCCGCTCGCCGGCTTCGCCGACAGGCCGCTCTCTCGATTGGTCCTACCGCCTATCGGCGCAGGCCCTTAGCCTTCGCGGATGCTGCACCACGTCACGCTCCTCACCCTTCGTCCCGACGCGCCCGCCGAGCAGGTGGCCACGATCCTCGAGCACCTCGCTCCCCTGCCGGCGCTCATCGACACGCTCCGGTCCTACGACGTCCGCGCCGATCTCGGCATCAACCCCGACAATGCCCACGTGTGCGTGCGGGCCGACTTCGACGACACCGACGGTTACCTCGTCTACCGAGACCATCCGGCGCACCGGCACGTGATCGACACGCACATCGCGCCCTATCTCCAGGGGCGGAGCACGGTACAGATCGACGGGGGTGGGTGAAGCCATGTCGCAGGTGACAGATGTCACGTCGGTTGCTATCGTTGCATGTCGAAGCACTGCTTCGGTCGGCCGACACCTCGGTGTCAGCCCATACCGGAGGGCCGTGTGAGCAGTTCGGGGGGTCTGCTCACACGGCCCCTGGTCGTTTTCGACCGGGGTTTCCGCGAGGATGTCGACGTGCTGACCACCAAGCTGCAATCGACCGACGCTTTCACCGTGATCGACATCGCGAACGCACCGACGGCGACCGGCATCGTGCGCTGTGCGAAGAAGGTGCTGCACGACGGTGCGGCGAACCTCGCACGCTCGATCACCTACGCCTACGCGACCCACGGCATCAAGGCATCGGGCGCGTCCGCCGGCATCAACGCCGAAGGCGAGAGCCGGTCCGACGCGATCGCGAAGTTCGTCGATCAGATCGCGCCGCTCGTCGAGGTACAGACGTTGCTGCTCGACGCGGGTAAGGGTGTCGCCACCGACGAGCTGGCCGCGCTCGCGGCGCTCGACAAGCGATTCGCCGGCCGTGTGGCGCTGCACGATCAACTGCTCGCCGCATCCGTTGCGTCGGCTGCGGCCGCGGCACGGCAGACGCTCGACGGCCTGCCAGTGTGCGTAGAAGACATCGGACCGGTCAGCACATCGATCGCCGCGGCCCTCGTCGCTCGCGGTGCGGTGGCACAGATCACCCCGACCGCCGAGGCGCTCGTCTCCGACGCCGCGGTCTTGTGCGTCGGATCGAAGGTCGGGCTCATCGATCACGACGTCGCCGCTGCCCTGCAGACCCGGCTCGTCGTTCCGATCGGACCACTGCCCCTGACGGCCCGAGGCCTCGCCGTCGCGCGGCGCGCTGGCATCGACGTCCTCCCCGACTTCGTCACGACGGCCGGACCACTGCTCGCGAACTGGCCTGCCAGCGAGGACGCGGCGGCGCTGATCGACGACATCGCCCAGCGCACCACCGCCGCGGTCGCCGCGGTCGCCGACCATCCCGACGGGCATCTCCTGGCAGCGTGCTTCGAGGCCGAGCGATTCCTCGCGACATGGGTCGACGAGATGCCGTTCGGAAGGCCGCTCGCATGAGCCTCCGACTGGCGATCGCCTGCTCGGCCCTCGTGCTGGCGAGCGCGGCCCTCACGTCGTGCGGATCGAGCACCTCGAAGACGGCCGCGACCTCGACGGCCCCGACGTACGCGCCCGCGTATGTCGCACGGGGTCCGCACCAGGTCGGCGTCACCACGTTGACGATGGCCGGCGCCACACCGCGCAAGGTCGAGGTGTACTACCCCGCGCTCACGACGGCGCTGAAGGGCGTCGCACCCGACGTCTTCAAGATGAGCGGCCTCGTGCCAGCGAATCTGCGCGCCGCGATGAATCTGCCGCCCGATCAAGACGCGCCGTTGCTGACCAACACCTATCGCGACGTGACCGGCGACCGCGCCGCCGGGCCGTTCCCGGTCGTCGCGTTCAGCCACGGACTCGGCGGCTACCCCACCGAGTACCAGCAGATCCTCGGCCACATCGCGTCGTGGGGATTCGTGGTGGTCGCCCCCGATCACTTCGAGCGCGGCCTCACCAGCCTGCTGAGCGACAAGATCGTGCAGGTCGACGAGAAGGCCATCGTGCTCGGCGCGGTCGCGACGGCACGCGCCGCGTCGGCGGCAACCACAGGTCCGCTGGCCGGCGTGCTCCAACCGACGGGCAAGATCGTGGTGGCGGGGCACTCGGCCGGCACCGTGTCGGCGTACGACACGGCCAGCAATCCGAGCGTGGCGGGGATGATCCTCATCTCGGGCGGCGGCATGTTCAAGGACTCCGCTGCCCCAGTCGCTCCGAAGCCCACGGTGCCGGCGCTGTTCCTGCAGGGCGAGACCGATGAGGTGGTGCCACCGGCGATCAGTCGCCAGAGCTTCGACGCGCTCACGGGGCCCCGGGAATGGGCCGAGTTCAAGGGCGCCGGACACCTCAGCTTCACCGACATCTGCACGATCGGACGTGACAAGGGCGGGATCATCGAGATCGCCCGACGCGCCGGGCTGCTCAAGTTGCTGCCACCCGGATCCGACACGAAATTGGCCGAGCTCGGGACGGACGGCTGCCTGCCGAAGTGGATCAAAGCCGAGGAGACGTGGCCGGGCACTGATCACCTGCTGGTGGCGTTCATCCGCTGGACGCTGCACCTCGACTCGACCCCGAAGATGTTGGATCCTGGACTCAGCAGCAGACTGGGTCCGGCCACGATCACGATCGAGCAGCAGGGCGTCAAGTGAGTACGCATCGAAGGGGAACCTCATGAACCGACCGACCAAGTTCGCGATGCACGAGGTCGGCGATCACGCCGCCGAGCGCCTGTACCGCAAGCAGCGACTTGCGGCGTCGTTCCGACTGTTCGGTCGCTTCGGATTCGACGAGGGCGTTGCGGGTCACATCACCGCGCGCGATCCCGAACGACTCGATCACTTCTGGGTCAACCCGTTCGGCATGAGCTTCCGGCAGATCCGGCAGTCCGACATGCTCCTGGTGAACGACGAGGGTGAAGTCGTCGAGGGCGACTGGCCCGTCAACCAGGCCGCGTTCGCGATCCATTCACGCGTTCATCATGCGCGCCCTGACGTCATCGCTGCGGCCCACTCGCACGCGTTGCACGGCAAGGCATTCTCGTCGCTCGGCGTGCTGCTCGATCCGCTCACGCAGGATGCGTGCGCCTTCTACCAGCACCATTCGATCTTCGACGACTACACCGGCGTCGTGCTCGACCCGGCCGAGGGCGAGCGGATCGGCACGGCGCTCGGACGTAACAAGGCAGTGATCCTCCGCAACCACGGCATGCTCACTGTCGGGGCGTCGGTCGAGTCGGCCGCGTGGTGGTTCATCACGCTCGAGCG
>JAYTFP010000033.1:0-9058 GCA_043734285.1 Acidimicrobiaceae bacterium | reverse complement strand
GTGTCGCGTGGGCGAGGTGTCGGCTGAGACGACCGCTGGACGAACGCGAGAGCCGACACCTCGACGGAGTCTCGGCCTAGGCCGCTGCGCCGGGTGGGCGTGACGAAACATGCCGCGGGGTCCCGAATTCGGCGGGGTGAGCGGCGCATCGGTAGGGTGAACGCCCGTTCGGCACACGCTTCACGAAGGACTGGCACATGGCTGACTTGGGTTATGACGGCAAGGTCGCGATCATCACCGGCGCCGGCGGCGGCCTGGGTCGCTCGCACGCCCTCGAACTCGCCCACCGCGGCGCCCGAGTCGTGGTCAACGACCTCGGCGGCAGCCTCGACGGGTCGGGCGGCGATGCGGGCCCAGCGGCCAAGGTCGCACAGGAGATCAACGATCTCGGTGGTGAGGCCGTCGCCAGCAACGACAGCGTCTCGACGCCCGACGGCGGTAAGGCAATCGTGCAGACGGCCGTCGACGCGTTCGGCACGGTCGACATCGTCATCAACAACGCCGGCATCCTGCGTGACAAGACGTTCCACAACCTGACGCCCGAGCTGCTCGAGCCCGTCATCGCGGTGCACCTGCTCGGCGCGTTCTACGTCACGCAGCCGGCGTGGGTCATGATGCGTGAGAAGGGCTACGGCCGGATCGTGAACACCAGCTCGAACTCGGGCATCCTCGGCAACTTCGGCCAGTCGAACTACGGCGCCGCCAAGATGGGCCTGGTCGGGTTCACCCGGGTGCTGGCCAACGAGGGTCGCAAGCACAACATCAAGGCCAACGCGATCGCCCCGGTCGCGAAGACCCGCATGACCGAGGAGCTGCTCGGCTCGTTCGGCGACAAGCTCGCGGCAGAAGAGATCACGCCCACCGTCGCGTTCCTCTGCCATGAGGACTGCCCCGTGACCGGCGAGATCTACTCCGTCGCCGGCGGCTCGGTGTCGCGCTTCTTCATCGGCCTCACCCCCGGCTGGTACAAGAACGGCCACTCGGTCGAGGACGTGCGTGACAACTTCGAGCAGATCCGCAATGAAGAGGGCTACATCGTGCCCGAGGGTCCGCAGGACGAACTCGCCAAGCTCCTCGGCCTCCTCTCGCAGGAGTAGGGCTCGCAGGGGTAGGAGTCAGTCCTTCGAACGCTCGTCGCGCTCGGTCTGCTGCTCCTGTATCGCCGCTTCGACGTTGACCATCTTGCCGGTCCGCAGGTCGAGCGACTCCTTCTCGGACGAGAACCGGAGCTTGACCTTCAGCGCCCGCTGCTCGATGAAGTAATAGACGGGCAGCGCGCAGGCGAACGTCGCCGTCGTCATCACGAGGACCCGTACGGGCACGCCGGCCCCAGCGAGCGCTCCGTCGAGCAGCACGATCGGGAGCAAGTGCCACACGTAGAGCGTGTAGCTCAGACGTCCCAGGTACCGCAGGGGTGAAAGACCGAGGAACCGGTTGAGGAACCAGTCCTTGTAGCGGGCGAGGCAGAGGATGACTGGCGCACAGGTCCAGATCGCGAGGGTGTGACCGACCCGCATGAACCAGAGCCGGTCGATGCACGGTGCGAAGTGGTTGGCTTCGGCATCCGCCTTGGTGATCGCACACCACACCGTGTCGCCGTGGTTCCGAACGCGCTCGGGCGCGTTGTAGATGTACGGGAACCCGAACTTGTGGGCGGCGGTCGACGACCAGAACAGACAGAAGCAGTAGACGCCGAAGCTGACCGTCGCCGCGGTGGTGATCGGTCGTCGCCAGCGGTCGGGCAACTCGGTTGGCAGGCGCGCGTTGACGACCGCCAAGGCGACGCCGAGCAGCAGGCCGTCGGGGCGCTGCATCCACAGCAACTGGAGACCTCGACTCCAGACACCCGAGTCGAGGTGGTTGCCAGGCCACGGACCGAGGTCGAAGCGGAAACGCGAGAACTCGATCCAGACCGCGAGGAGCGCGCTCAGAACGGCGAGGGCTCTCATGCGGTTCCGCCGCATGCAGACCAGCACCGTGACGGCGATCAACAGGTAGAACTGCTCCTCGACCGACAGCGACCAGAACTGCCCCAACGGACGAATGCGATCGTCGGGAGACACCGCAGCGAGGCCCAGCGGGAAGACGAGGTGGTACACGTACGTCAGGGCGGCCGCGCAGTCCTTGAGCACCTCTGCCAGCAGGTTGCGCCCGGTCTCCAGGTGAAAGCCGACGAGCTGCGCAATGACACCGATCACGAGCCACACCGCCATGTACGCGAACACGCTCGGCAACAGACGCACGGCGCGGCGCGCGTAGAACTTCTTCATGTCGATGCGATCGTTCTGACGGTGCTCCTGCATCAGCAGCGTCACGATCAGGAAGGCACTCATCACGAAGAACAGGTCGACGATGACGGCGAACGACTCGACCTTGCTCTCGACCATGTGCCCGCACACGATCATCATCACGAGCAGGCCGCGGATACCGTCGAAGCCCGGCACGAACCCGAGTCGCGGCGCCTTCGTCGTGAAGCCCTGCCGCTTCACTGCCTCGGTCACTCGTTCGCCCCCGGACTGCCGCCCTCGCCCTTCTTTCGCTTGGTCCCCGCTGTTCGCAGGTCGAGCGAGTCCTTGTCCGTTGCGAACCTGTTCTTCAAGGCGAGTGCGGGCTGCTCGACCTTGTAGAAGACGGGGATCGCGATCGCGAACGTGACCGCGAAGAGGAACGGCACGCGGATCACCTCGAACGCGTGCGACACATTGGGGTATCCCTCACCGGTGAGCTTGATGAGGATGAGGTACGGCAGCGCGTGCCAGATGTAGAGCGTGTACGACATCCGCCCCGTCCAGCGGGCCGGCTGCCACGACATGAGCCGCGACAGCCACCAGTCGGAGTAGCGCACCAGGCAGATCGTCACGCACGCGAAGGCGATCGCACCGAGCGTGTGGCCGAACCGGAACCAGTACATGTGGCGGAGCATCTGGTGACGGGTGAACGGGTCGGAGTGCTGCGGCAGGAACGGCACGTAGGGCAGTCCGAGCTTCTGCAGCCATTCGCACGAGAGGCTGTTGATGATGAGCCACGCGCCGAACGCGACCGACCCGATCGCGGTGAGCGGCTTTCGCCATCGCTCGGCCTTCTCGACCGTGAAGTGCGCATTGAGCACGGCGAGCAGCACGCCGAGCATGAGCACGTCGGGGCGTTGGATGAACGCGAGCCGCACTCCGGGGATCGCGCTCGGCGACATGACCGGCCCGGTGAACGCCATCCATCGCATCACGCCGATCGTCACGAAGAGGATGCCCATCAGCACGCCGAGTTGCTTGATCCAGCGGCGGGCGACGCAGACGATGACCAGCGGAGCGATGATCAGGTAGAAGTGCTCCTCGACGCCGAGCGTCCAGAGGTGCCACATGACCCGGTGGTTCTGCGCGGTCGGGTGCAGGATGAACAGTCCCGTCGGGAAGATCACGTGGTACAGGTAGGTGACCGCCGCGCCGACGTCCTTCGCGATCTCGATGAAGCGCACGCCCTTGATGCCGAGTGCCTGGCCGACTGCGCCGATGACCAGCCAGATCGAACAGAACAACCACACCGACGGCAGCAGACGAACCGCCCGTCGGATGAAGAACTTCTTGAGGTTGATCGTGCCGTTCGTGCGCGACTCCTGCAGCAGCAGCGTCACGATGAGGAACGCGCTGAGCATGAAGAACATGTCCACCACCGCGCCCCACGACTCGATCGAGTGGGGTACCGCGTGGATCCACATCGCGACGAGCACGCCGACACCACGGAAGCCGTCGAACGGACCGACGAAGCCGAGTTTCGGGGCGACGCTGACGAAGCGCGTGTCGTTGCGGGTCGCTGTCATGGCGCGTCGGTGGTTGCGGTGACCGGATCAGGCTGGCGGACCGCGAAGCGATTCTTGATCTTGATTGCGCGCGTCTCGACGAAGCGGTAACTGGGATAGGCGACGACGAATGGCATGAGCACCGCGAGGACGACCCAGATCGGTCGGTAGTCGGTCTCGAGCGAGGGGGCCAACGCGCGCATGAGTTCCTGCACGGGCACGTGCCACAGGTAGAGGCTGTACGAGAGCAGACCGCCGGTCCAGACCCATGCCTTGATCGAGAGGAAGCGATTCGGCAACCACTCGGGCACTCGGAACGCGCAGATCGTGATGATGACCATCGACCATACGGCCGCGGTGTTGCCCCATTGGATCCAGTAGAAGCCGGGCGGCCGAACGCCGCGGGCGAGGTAGTCGGAGAGGATCTCCTTGCCGCGGGAATCGATGGGCAGGTACTCGTGGTGCCACCCGAGCGTGCGCATCGCACCCGTCGACGCCCACACCGAGAAGAACAGGACCGGAATCGAGATGTACCCGGCGATCGACAGTCGCTGCTTCACCTTCGCAGCGATCGGATCGGCAAGGTAGGCCGACGCGATCGCCCCGAGCATGCCGACCATCAACGAGTCGGGGCGCTGAATCCACACGGCGCCGGCAGCACGGCCGGCAGGTCCGGCGACGAGGAACAGCCGCGAGACCTGAATGAGGGCCACGAGGCCGATCAACATGCCGGTCACGATCTTGATCCGACCCTTGGCGATGAACAGCAGGGCCACCACACCGATGATCAGGTAGAACTGCTCCTCGATCGACAGCGTCCACAGGTGGTCGATCCACGGACCGTTGTTCGCGGGGTAGACGAGGTTGTGGACGTAGAAGAACGCCGCGCCCATCTCCTTCGCGAGCGCACTGAGGGTCTGGCCCTTGGCGATGAGCTTGGCGGGGTCCTCGACCTGCTTGATGATCACGGCGATGACGACCGTGCCGGCGAGCATCGCGTAGAGCGCCGGCAGCAGTCGCAGGAGCCGCCGTGCGTAGAACTTGCGGACGTCGACCCGTTGGGTGTCGCGGTGCTCCTGGAGCAGCAACGTGGTGATCAGGAATCCCGAGATCACGAAGAAGACGTCGACGATCGCCGAGAACGACTTCGTCGCGAACGGCAGCGAGTGACCGAGCATCACACCGATGACGCCGAACCCGCGGATGCCGTCGAACGGCTTGACGTGGGTCAACCGCGGGGCCTTCGAGGTCCACTCGCGGTCGATCAGCTTGGCCATCGCACCCCCCGAGCCCCTCACGGCTCCCCTCGAAGCACGTCAGGGTACAACGACTCAACAACCACCAACGAGTGCCGACCAACGAAGCATGTTCCGAGTGTCGCGATCGACGGTGACCGAACTCTCACGCGAGCTGCGTGGGCTCCCCCGCGACTTCCTCCACTACACGTTGGTCGACGCGCAACTGGTGGTCGGGCCGACCGGCGTGTTCGTCATCGTCGAGGCGCCGGACGACCCCGTCGAGGCCACCTACACGGCGGTCGATCGGGCCGAGCGGCTGCGCCACGAGCTGTCGGACCGCCTCGCCTGGGTGCCGTTCGTCGACGCCGTGGTCGTGACCGCCGACGGCGCCGCACCGCCCACGGCGGAGTGTGTGGTGGTCGCAGTCGACATGATCCACGACATGATCGCCAACGGGCCCCGGATCATCGACGCCCAGACGATGATGCAGCTCGCGTTGCTGGATCTGCCCCGAACCGACTGAGGTCGCCGAGGGCGTCCGAAGCCTGACGCGGCGCGTGCCACGATGGGCCCGTGGATCACGTCCCCTCCTCGGACGGCGTCGACATCGCGTTCCGGCACTTCGGTGGCGACGGACCGCCATTGCTGATGGCACATGCGACGGGGTTCTGCGCCGAGATCTGGCGCCCGATCGCCGAGCGTCTCGCCGATTCGTTCGACTGCTGGGCGCTCGACTTCAGGGGGCACGGTCGATCGGGCGTGCCCGCGTCGGGATCGTTCGACTGGGATGGAACTGCCGACGACGTGTTCAGCGTCATCGGCGAGGCCCGCCGCAGCGCGGGTGTCAGCGGCCCGTGGTTCGGAGTCGGTCATTCGATGGGCGGGGCCGCGTTGCTGCTGGCCGAGCAGCGCGTGCCCGGCACGTTCCGAGGTCAGTGGGCGTTCGAGCCGGTCGTGTTCCCGCCGGGCACCTTCGCCGAGGGCGACAGCAATCCCCTGGCCGAGAGCGCCGCGCGAAGGCGGGCCGGCTTCGAGTCGCGCGATGCGGCACGAGCCAACTACTCGTCGAAGCCACCGATGAACTCGTTCGACCCTGACGCGCTCGAGGCGTATCTCGACGGCGGATTGATCGAGGCAGACGACGGCACGGTGCGTCTCGCCTGTGAGCCTCAAAACGAATCGAGCGTGTACCAGATGGCGTCGCAGCACGGCGCGTTCGAGCACCTCGGCGAGGTGCAGTGTCCGGTCGTGATCGCGCGGGGCGTCATCGCTCCGGGACCCGGCGCGTTCGCCGACCAGATCGCCGAGCGACTCCCCCACGGCCGGCTCGAGGTCCACGAGACGCTCGACCATTTCGGACCCATGGTCGACCCCGGCACCATCGCCGCCTCGATCCGCGCCGCCGCCTCGGGCTGAGATGCCCGACTCGCTCACCGGCCTGCTGAGCTACGGCGAGTGCCGGGCCGCGCTCGACGACCTGCTGGGCCAGGAGTCGGACGTCGGCATCCTGTTCATCGACGTCGACTACATGAAGCGCCTCAACAACACGCTGGGACATCAACGTGGCGATTGGGTGCTCTGTGAGATCGCCACACGCGTCCAAGGCGTCGTCCCCGCACGGGCCGTGGTCGCCCGTTGGGGTGGAGACAAGTTCATTGTGGCGATCGATCGTCTCGCTCTGTCGCACCTCCGCGAACTCGCTGGCGAGATCAAGGACGTCATCTCGAGCCGACCGATTCTGTCTGCGGACCAGGACTACGCGGTGTCAGACGAAGAGCTCGAGCTCTCCCGCGATCAATGCCGCTGGTTCGGCCCGACCGAGCACGGCGCCTACGTCGTCGGCTTCTCCAAGGTTCAGCCACCTCCATATCCGATGGTGCTCGATCCAAGAGACTTGCGGGGCACTGTGGTGTCGGGCGCCTATGCCTCCGTCAGCGTCGGAGTGGCCCAGACAGGCGAACGCTGCACGACGTTTGCCGAGCTGCTCGACTCAGCCGAGGGCGAGGTCACCGCAGCCAAGCAGGAGAACCTGGCGTTGGGCGGATGGCGGGTGTTCGGCGAACCAGAAGCTCCCGCTGGTTGAGCTCCCTGGCCGCGGCCACATTCCACGTTGCGCCGAAAATTGACGGTCACCGCGAACGGTGACCTCGAAATTCGACCGGACGTGGAATGAGGTTGTGTCACGAACGAGTCTGGCGTTCATCGAACCGCGGGTAGAAACCTGGCCTGAGCCCGGGCGAGTGCACGCGGTTCGAGCGATTTGAGCCAGGCAGTCCGGGACCCGGCGAGGCCACGCGAGGGATCGACCGGGGCTGTCGGTGGTCGGCCCTACGATCCTGACATGAGCCTTCCGCTGCCCAGCTCGCTGTCACCGTCGAAGGTGTCGACCTTCAAAGACTGTGCGCTGGCGTTCCGATTCTCGGCGATCGACCGCCTGCCCGAGCCGCCGTCGGTGCCGGCGACCAAGGGCTCGCTCGTGCACCGGGCGCTCGAGCTGCTGTTCTGCGCGAAGGCCAACGAACGCACACGTGAGCACGCATCCGAGTGCCTCGAGCAGGCCAAGGTCGAGTTCCTCAGCGACCCTGACTTCACCGGCCTCGATCTCGACGACGCGCAGCGCGAAGCCTTCTACCGCGACGCCGAGTCGATGCTCGAGCGGTACTTCCTGCTCGAAGATCCGATGGCCGTCACGCCGATCGGCATCGAGCTGCGACTCGAGACCGACATCGGCAACCTGCGGCTGCGCGGCATCATCGACCGCCTCGAACTCGACGACGACGGTCGGTTGGTCGTCACCGACTACAAGACCGGAAGGGCACCGTCTGAAGCGCAAGAGCTGTCGCGACTTGGCGGCGTGCACTTCTACGCCTACATGTGCGAGCGCTTGTTCGGGCAGCGACCATCGAAGGTGCGACTCCTCTACCTCGGTAACCAACCGCAGGTCATCACGGCGATCCCGACCGAGCAGTCCACGAAGGCGCTCGAGCGCAAGGTCACTGCGATCTGGACCGCGGTCGAGAAGGCCTGCGCGAACGACAACTTCCAACCGAAGCCGTCCGCGCTGTGCAACTGGTGCTCGTTCAAGGCCTACTGCCCGGCGTTCGGCGGCGACCCTGCCGATGCGGCCGCACTCCGCGCCGATCCTGTGCCGGCCTGAACCGAGCGGCAGACTTCCGCTCGATGTCCATCCTCGATCATCCCGCTGTCGAGCGATTCGACGATGTCGTCGATGGTTGGGCCGACCGCCTTCGCGGTAACCCGGCGGCCGACCGGTTGTTCTATTCCCTGTCGAACTGGGGTGACCACAGCCTGATCTGGGTCGTCGCTGGCATCGCCCGGGCTCTGCTCGATGACGAGATCACCGTGCAGGGTCTACTGAAGTTCCCGATCGAGATCGGTCTCGAGTCGGCCATCGTCAACGGTCCGATCAAGATGTCGTTCGACCGCGCCCGCCCGACTCACGACGGCGACCGGCCGCACTCGTTGCGCATCCCGCGCACGTCGAGCTTTCCCAGCGGACACGCCTCCGCCGGCATGTTCGCGGCGATGGTCTACACGCAGGGGCGGCGCCATCGTTGGCCCTGGTTCGTCGTCGGCGCGCTCGTCGGCTGGAGTCGGGTGCACGTGAAGATCCACCACCCGTCCGACGTCGCCGGCGGCGCGCTCGTCGGTCTCGCTCTGGGAGCGATCGCCTGCCACGTGGCACCATCCGCACAGGCGGTCACTACGCTGAACCGATGAGCGACGGTTCCCCCGATTCGGCGCACACCGCCGATCACATGTCCGACTTCGAGTCCCTCATGTGGAATCTCGAGAAGGATCCCCGCCTCTCCAGCAACATCGCCAACCTGTCGATGCTCGACCGGTCGCCCGACATGGGCCGGCTGACCGCGCGGATCAACCGCGCCACGATCCTCTTCCCTCGCCTGCGGCAACGGGTCACGCCGACGCTCGGCCGGCTCGCTCCGCCCCGCTGGCAACTCGACCCCGATTTCGACCTTTCGTATCACCTGCGGCGGATCTCGCT
>JAYTFP010000032.1:0-2666 GCA_043734285.1 Acidimicrobiaceae bacterium | reverse complement strand
ACAGAGGAACACGGTGGGGCAGTGACGCCAACAAAGGAATCGCGCCGATTCCGGGTGTTCGGCTCCGACGAGTACTACTGGCTCTGGATCGCCCAGATCATCTCGGCGTTCGGCGATTGGATCGGCTTCTTCGCGATCACTGCGTTGGCGGCGCAGATCTCGTCGGCGCCCGGCGCGGCCATCGCCTTCGTCATCACCGCGAGGGTCGCGCCGTCGGTGGTGCTCGCCCCGGTGCTCGGCGTCGTCATCGACCGCTTCGATCGCAAGAAGCTCATGATGATCGCCGACGTCGCACGCTTCACGATCTTCTGTTTCCTGCCGTTCGTCCACACCGTTCCGGGTCTGGTCCTCGCGTCGCTGCTGCTCGAGGTGTTCACGCTGATCTGGGGACCGTCGAAGGAGGCGTTGGTGCCGTCGTTGGTGCCCGCCTCGCACCTGACGAGCGCGAACTCGCTCGGGTTGGTCGCGGCGTACGGCACGATGCCGATCGCCGGCCTGCTGCAGTTCGCGCTGAAGAAGGGCAACGACGCGCTGGCGCACGTCAGCTTCCTCGGGCCGCTGCGCTTCAACGCGAACCTCGGACACACGCAGGCACTCGCGTTCTACGTCGACGCGCTGAGCTTCCTCGCAACGGCGTTCATCGTGTTCCACTTTGTCTACCGACGCCGTCCCGACGCAGGCGCGGTCGTGCAGTCGGTCCGCGGCGAGGAGGAGAGCGGATTCTCCAAGACCGTCTCCGACATCCGTGAGGGTTGGAAGTACATCTTCATCAGCCCGGTGATTCGCTCGGTGCACGTCGGGCTCGCAGCGGGCCTGCTCGGCGGGGCGATGCTCATCCCGCTCGGACCCCTCTTCGCCAAGGACGTCATCGGCAACGGCGACGACTTCGCCCTGTTCATCACCGCGCTCGGGGTCGGCGTCGCGATCGGCGTGACCCTACTGTCGGCGCTGCAGAAGAAGGTGCCGAAGCCCGCGGTGTTCGTTGCGTCGCTCTTCGTCGCGGGGTTTGCGTTGATCTTCGCCGTGACGATGACGTCGTTCTGGCTGGCCGCACTCGGGGTGACCCTGTTGGGCGTCTGCGCGGGGTCGGTCTACGTGCTCGGCTTCACGATGCTGCACGAGGAGACCGACGACGAACTGAGGGGTCGCATCTTCTCGACGCTCACGATCCTCGTCCGTATGTGCGTGCTGATGGCGTTGTGGCTGGGCCCGATCATCGCGGTGCTTCTCGACCGTCTCGTGCGCAGTCAGCTCAGCACTCGCGCCGGACGCCTGCCGAAGGTCTCGATGTTCGGGGTGAGCGTCGTCGTACCCGGCTCCCGCCTCACGCTGTGGCTCGCCGGGCTGATCATCGTCATCGCGTCGTTCGCTGCGGCGCGGTCGATGCGCGTCGGGCTCCGAGCGACTCTGCGCGGAGTCGGCCGGCTGCTGCGAGGCGGCAACGGCGACTCGGAGGAGTCGACCACGACGGAGTCGGCGTGACCGGACGGTTCATCGTCTTCGAAGGTGGTGAGGGTTCGGGCAAGTCGACGCAGGCCGAGTTGTTGGCAAGGCGCATCGGCGCGTTGCTGACGCGGCAGCCGGGTGGAACCGCGGTGGGCGCGTCGATCCGAGCGCTCTTGCTCGACCCCGCGACCGGCGAGCTCGATCCTCGCGCCGAGGCGCTCCTGATGGCGGCTGATCGGGCCCAGCACGTCGCCGAGGTGATCCGCCCGGCGCTCGCCGCCGGTCGCGATGTGGTGTGCGATCGCTACGCCCACTCGTCAGTCGCCTATCAGGGCTTCGGACGCGGGCTCGATGCCGACGAAGTGGCTCGGTTGTCGGGGTGGGCGTCGGGTGAGTTGTGGCCCGACCTGGTGGTGCTGCTCGACGTCGATTCGTCGGTCACTGCGAGTCGTCTGGGTCATGACCTCGACCGCTTCGAGCAGGCCGGTGCCGAGTTCCACGAGCGGGTGGGGGCGGGATTCCGCTCGCTGGCGGCGGCCGATCCCGAACGCTGGATTGTGATCGACGGGGCGCAGAGTGTCGACGTCGTGCGGGCCGAGGTCGACGCGGCCATCATGGCCCGATGGGAAATGTGACCACGGTCGACACCCTGACGGATCCATGGGCTGAGGTCATCGGCCAGGACGAGATCGTCGCCCGCCTTCGGCTCGCCGCCATCGCGCCCACGCACGCGTATCTGTTCGTCGGCGAGCCCGGCTACGGGACGCGGGCTGCGGCGCGGGCGTTCGCTGCGGAGCTGTTGGTGCAGGCCTCCCCGAGCGACGACCTGGCGGAGCGTCACCGGCGGCTCGCGCTTGCCGAGGAGCACCCAGCAGTAGCAATCGTCGAGCGGACAGGTCAGTTCATCACCGCGGACGAGGGTCGTGAGATCGTTCGACAGGCCAGCCTTTCACCAGTGGAAGGCTCTCTGAAGATCCTTGTGCTCACCGACTTCCATCTTGTTCAGAGGGCAGGCCCGATCCTGCTCAAGGCGATCGAGGAGCCTCCTCCGAGCACCTTCTTCATCGTCCTCGCCGACGAGATCCCGCAAGAGTTGGTCACCATCGCGTCGCGCTGTATTCGGGTCGACTTTGGGCCGATCCCGATCACTGCGATTCGAGCGCGACTCGTTGAGGAAGGGATCGGCGACGTCATCGCCGACGCCGCGGCGGTCGCGTCCG
>JAYTFP010000031.1:0-4002 GCA_043734285.1 Acidimicrobiaceae bacterium | reverse complement strand
TCACCGCGACGTTGGCCACGGTCACCGATCAACGCATCATCGACAAGGTCGCGTCCTACCGGAGCCAGGATCCTTCGGTCGTGCCGAACGAGCTGCACTCGATCCTCGGCACCGAGGTCGTACACCTCAGCGCTGCGCTCGAGGAGCACTACCGGCGCTGGTTCACGAACCGGGGGACGATCACCGCGCTGGCGGCGACGTCGCAGAAGGTCTTCGACGACCTGCACGCGAGTGTGCAACGCATCGACGCGCAGGTGGTCGGCCTTCGCTCGCAGATCGATGGCTTCCGGGCGAGTCTGGCGATTGCCGACGCCCAGATCGAGGCGCGCCGGCAATCGCTCGAGGCGCTCGAGGCGTCGGGCCAGATCAACGCCTACAACGCCAGGGTGCCCGGATTCAACGGTCTGGTCGCGGCGTACAACCGCGACGTCGGGCGGCAACGCAAGCTCGTCGACGAGCACAACGCACTGGTCGCGGTGCACAACGAGCTGGCGGTGCAGTTCGACACGATCGAGTCGGCGATCGACACGACCACCCTGCCCCGACCGATCGGCACCAGGTGATCACTCGCCGAGGCACCCGATCCGTTCGCTGCGTCTGGCGAGCAACTCGTCGGTCGCGGTCGCTGCCAGAGCATCGAGCTCGGTGGAGATCGCATCGACGATCCGGTCAGGCGTGATCAGACGGTCGACGATCCCCGCCTCGAGGAGCTCGATCGCCCCGACCCGTTGCATGTCCGCCATCTCCGATGCCCGATCCTGCGTGCGGTGGACGATCAGCGACGCGGCCTCGGGGCTGATCGGCGCCATCCACGCCTCGGGCACGGCCAGGAGTCGATCCGCTCCGGCCCAGGCGATCGCCGCGCCACCGCTCCCCGAACCGGCGAGGATCGAGACGGTCGAGACGGGTGCGGCGAGCATCGTCGCCATCGACGCCGAGATCGCGCCGGCCAGGCCTGACTCCTCCTCGAGGCTGCTGATCTCGGCGCCCTCGGTGTCGATCACCGTGACGATCGGCAGGCCGAGGTCGACCGCGACCGCCATCGCGCGACGGGCGACGCGGAGTCCTGCTGAGCCGACGGCACCGGAACCCTTGCGATGACCGATGACGACGAGGGGTCGCCCGTCGAGGCGACAGATCGCCGCGACGACGGTGTCGGTGCGGGTACCGGCGCGGTCGCCCTCAAGGACCGTGACCTCGTCGGCGCGGGCCAGCACGCGGTCGAGGACCTGGGGACCGGTGAGTTGCCGTGCGGCCGTGACCGCCCGCCATCCGCGCGGACCGTCGACGTGGTCGCCGGGGATGTCACGCACGACCGGAGCGTCGGCCGGCGTCAGCGTGCGTACCACGCAGGCCACAGCGTCGCGGAGCTCGTCGATCGGCACGACGCGGTCGACGTGGCCGTGCTCGAACAACGCCTCGGATCGTTGCACGTCGGCGGGCTCACCCGACGCCCCCAGCGCCGCGGCGATCCGGGGGCCGGTGAACGCGACGGTCGCCCCCGGCTCGGCGAACGTGACGTGGCCGGCCGACGCCCACGACGCGAACACGCCGCCGGTCGTCGGGTCGGCCAAATAGACGATGAGCGGCAGGCCGACCCATCGGAGCCGAGCGACAGCGTCCATCGCGCGGAGCATCTGCACGAAGGCGCGGGTCCCCTGCTGCATACGCGCGCCGCCCGAACGAGCCACGGCGACGACGGCCACGCCCCGCTCGATGGCGATGTCGACGGCTCGAACGAACGACGCTCCCGCCGCGACACTGAGCGTGCCGGCCAAGAACTCGAAGTCGCAGACGATCACGACCACCTCGACACCGGCGATGTGACCGGCACGGGCAACGACCGACTCGGGCGGGTCGAACTCGTCACCCACGCTGCCGGCGTCACAGAGCAGGGCGAACCAATCAGTCACGCGCCGAATCTACTTCGAGGCCGTGGTGACGCCATCTGGCGGCGGACGGCCGGTCAGAATCCGACAGCGCACAGGGCGGAACAGGCGGCCACCACCGACATCGCGGTGACGGCGCCGCGGCCCAGGGTCGCGCTCGGCAGATCCGCGATCGAGATCGCGCGGCTCGGCACCAGTGTGTCGCCGTCGCCGATCAAGCAGTACTCGACGAGGACGTCGCGATCCTCGACGAGCAGGTTCTCGAACGAGACACCGACCCGAAATGACGTCGCCATCTCGTCGGTCAGCCGACGCGAATGCACCACTCTCGCCAGCACCGAGATGTTCGTGAGCATCCCGCGATGCGGGACGAGGACATCGAACGACACCAGCGATCCCGGGGTCAGTGCCACGTCGAGGTCGACGCCCGCGCCACTCGCCGTCAGATCCGCAGTCGTCGCCGTCTTGCCGTCGATCACAGCCGCGAGACGCCCGGCGACCCGGTAGTCGGCGCGGCGCTGCGTGCGCCGGGCCAGTAGGCCGAGCGTGTCGCCGATCGCCACGATCGCCACGATCGCCGCGACGAGCGTCGCGATCCGCGGCGGGCCGCGGAATGCCGGGAGCAGCGACGGCAGCCACCAGGTCGCAACCCGCGCCATCACCGCGCCGTTGAGGGCGACGAGCGCTGCCGTCAGCCCCCACATCGTCGTGACGACCCCACCATCGCCCCGCAGTCGTGACGATCCGGCGAGCGCGCTGAGGTCCGCCCCGGCGCGGCGCAGGCCCTGTCGAACACGACCGCCGATCGTCACGGTGTCGCGCGAAACGACGCGAAGTGTCAGTGCGCGCACCAGCGTCGCGATCACGATCGCCACCATCGCCCCGATCGACGCATCGAACGGCAGACGGCCCGTCAGCAGCGTGAGGACGAGTGAGACCGCGACCAGCAGCCGGACCACGCCGCCCACCGGGGCCGTCCCAGTCGCCAGCGCCGCCAGCCCCCGGCGGGGATCGCGACCCGTGCCGATCAGCGGACTCTCGGCGCCCCACAACTGGGCCCAGTCAGCGGCGGCGCGCTCGCGGATCGAGCGCAGGTACTCGGCGAGCGTGTCGGGCGCGATCGAGCGGATCAACGGCGTCGGCTCGAACGCCGTCGTCAGGTCGGCCCGGTGCAGGCACACCGCGGCGCGACCGGTACTCGAGCCGCGTCCGGGGCGGAGTCCGCCGACCGAGATGACAGCAGCGACGTCGAACAACGAGCCCGATCCGATCCAGGGCGCGGCGCCCCAACGACTCATCGCCGGATACAGGACCTGCGACTCGAACGCCCGCTCGTCACGCCGTGGCGTCAGGTGCAGCAACGAGTCCCGATTCACGAAGTCATGCGCGACCTGCACGACCGCAACGCCATGGCGGAGTGACGAGGCCTGCTCACAGAGCCCTTGCAGCGGCACATCGCCGGCATCGACCCACGCGACGACGGGCGTGACCACCGAGCCGAGTGCCGCGTCGATCAACGACGCGCTGATCTGCGCCGGTTCGGTCGCGGGCGTCGTGTGTCGATCGACGCGCACACCGAATCGCTCGGCTTCGGCCTCGAGATCGCGACGTTCGACGTGCACGAGGACGCGAGTGCGTTCGACGTCGAGCAGCGACGCCGCGATCAGCGTCCGTGCGAGATCCTCGGGCGACGCGTCGACCGCGGGGATCAGCAGCTCGATCGGCGGAAGGCCGTGACGGAGGCCGGCGCTGTCGTCGTCCATCCCGTTGCGACCACCCGACGGGACTCGCCACGTCACCGCGATCAGCAGCGCGAATCGCAGGACCGCGATCACCTCGGCCACGAGGAGCGGCACCGAGGCCCAGATCGGCACGCCCGCGATCGACCACACGACGCGCCAACACAGGTAGGTCGACGTGGCGGCGAGCGCGAGCGCGCACGTCCATCGAACACGCGCGCCCGACAGCGCGGAGGTGAGCGGGGGCATCCATCGGGTATCGGCGCGGCAGACCGCACAGGTGTAGGCCGCCACCCCAATTGGGGCGAACGGCCTATCCGCTCGAGCGTGCGCCGAGAGGCGGGACGCTCCATCGAGAGAGCCCTACAAACCGA
>JAYTFP010000030.1:0-6239 GCA_043734285.1 Acidimicrobiaceae bacterium | reverse complement strand
GCGGCAATCCGGCGGTGTCGCTCCCCGGATCGGGGATGGTGCGCGCCGGCCTGGCGCGCGACGACCTGTTCTGCGTCGTCAGCGAGCAGTTCATGACCGACACGGCACGATACGCCGACGTGGTCCTGCCTGCGACCACGCAGCTCGAGCAGCTCGACGTGGTCGCGTCGTGGGGGCACCTCTACCTCGGATGGAACGAGCCCGCTGTCGCCCCGCTGGGCGAGGCGGTTCCCAACACCGAGCTGTGGCGCCGTCTCGCGGCGGCGTTCGGCGTCGAGGATCCGCGCTTCGATCTCGACGACGAGGCGTTGATCCGCATGGCTCTGCCCGACGTCGACATCGACGTATTGCGGCGCGACGGATTCATCCGCCTCGCGGTCGCCGAGCCGTTGATGCCCTACGCCGAGGGCGGGTTCGCGACGCCGTCGGGTCGCGCCGAATTGTGGGCGGGGTCACTCGATCCGCACGGCGAACACCTGCCCGACCACCTCGACGCGATCGAGGGCCGCACCGACGGCTCGGTGCTGGTCGATCGCTATCCACTGGCACTGCTGACGCCGAAGACGCACCAGCGCTTCCTCAACACCTCGTACTCACACCATCACGGCCGCTTCGAGCAGGGGCCGTACGTCGAGCTCGACGCGACCGACGCCGCATCTCGCGGTCTCGACGAGGGTGCGACGGCTCGCATCTTCAACGACCGCGGCGCGCTCGAGCTGCCGGTGCGCATCAGCGATCGACTGCGGCCCGGAGTGGCCGCGATCCCGTGGGGTTGGTGGGGCGACAAGCACGCGGTGAATCTGCTGACGAATGACGAGCAGACCGACTGGGGTGGCGGGATCGCCTTCAGCGACACGCTGGTCGAGGTGGCCGCGGTCGAGTCGGCGTCGCGCGGGTCGGGCGACCCAGACGCGTAGGTGAAACGACTCAAGTTCGTTCGGCCCGCCAGCCGATAGGGGCGGGGTGAACGACGAGCCAGCGACACTGACCGCCGAAGCCGCCGAAGCCGCCGAAGCGGTCGGAGCGGTCGGAGCGCCAGAACCGCCCGTCCGGTCGCGGCGAGTTGCCCTGCTCGCGCCGGCCGCGGCGCTGGTCGCAGCAGCGTGCGCGCCGCCCACCGCGACCACCCCGACGACGACCGCGCCGACCACCCCGACGACGACCACGCCACCACCCTCGGGAGGCGGTGGGTCGGGCGGTCTGACGGCGTCGCTCGCCGTCGACAAGTTGACGTTCGGGCCGCGCCCAGGGCTGGTCGCCGAGATCGAGGCGATGGGCGTGGTCGCATGGATCGATGCCCAACTGTCGATGCCGGGGCTGCCCGATGCCGAGTCGCTGGTCGCGGGGCCTGCGTTCTCGACGCTGCGCAACTCGAATGCCGACAACTACCTCGTGCAGAACAGCGACGGCGGACAGGACCTGCTCTTCGATCAACTCGACCACGCGACGCTGCTGCGGGCGACGCGTTCGAGCCGCCAGCTCTACGAGGTCATGTGCGACTTCTGGGCGAACCACTTCAACATCTGGCGACGTCACACGTGGATGGGATTCCTACGCACCCGAGATCTCGAGGACGTCATCCGGCCGAATGCGCTCGGTCGGTTCAGCGACATGCTCAGCGCGTCGTCGCACAGCCCCGCGATGCTCGACTACCTCGACAACCTCCCGAGTGACGCGTCGACGCCGGGAGGCGTGAACCAGAACTACGCCCGCGAGCTGATGGAATTGCACACGCTCGGGATCGTCAACGGCGTCAAGGAGTACGACGAGAACGACGTGCAGGCGGTCGCACAGATCCTCTCGGGATGGTCGATCGACTGGTCGGACGGACCGACGAAGTTCACCTTCGCGTACCTCCCGTGGCAGCACTCGTACACCGCGGTCTCGTGCTTCGGCGGGGCGTTCCACGTGCCGGCCCGCAGCTACGGCCAAGGCTACGCCGACGGGCTCGCGCTCATCGACCACCTCGCGCATCACTCCGCGACCGCTCGCTACATCGCCACCAAGCTGTGCCGGAAGTTCGTGGCCGACGTGCCGCCGGCGGCGCTGGTCGCGAGTACCGCCGCGGTCTTCACCGCGAACGACACCGCGATCGCGCCGACGCTGCGCCACATCTTCGGGTCGGAGGAGTTCGCGCAGAGCGGCCGGTCGAAGATCCGGCGGCCCCTCGATCACCTCGCCGGCTCGCTGCGCGCACTCGACGCGACGATCGGCGTTGATCCGCAGTCCGACGGAGCGGTCGCGCTTCGCACCGCGCTCGACGACATGGGTCAGCCGATCTTCGAGCGGGTGAGCCCTGACGGGTATCCCGATGCCGCGGGATTCTGGGTGTCGTCGGAGGGGCTGCTTCAACGCTGGGCCTTCAGCGGCGAGCTGGCGCGCAACGGGCTCAACGGGTCGTCCGACACCGAGCCGATCCGGGTCTCACTGCCAGCGCTGCTGCCGACCCCGGTGACGGGCACGGTCGCCGACCTCGTCGGGTCGCTGGCCTCGCGTCTCGCGAACATCACGCTCTCGACGGTCGACGTCGGCAACCTCTGCACCGCCGCGGGCATCACCTCGACCGCCGCAGCCACGACCTTGTCGGCGAGCAGCAGCAAGCTCGCTCTCGTCGTCGGGCTGTTGCTGTGTCACCCGTCCTTCCAACGCCGCTAAGCAGGAGCCGCCGATGCCCACGACACTCCCAACGCTCACGAAGGGCGCACGCACGCTCGGCTCGGTCAGCCGTCGCGGGTTCCTCGTCGGATCGGCGGCCACCGCAGCCGGAGCGGTCACCGTCTCACTCGGAGCGCGGGCCGCGGGCGCGACGCCCATGGCATCGAGCCAGGGCGACGTCATCGTGTTGCTGTTCCTCCGCGGCGGCAACGACGGGCTCAGCATGGTGGCCCCGTACCTCATGCCGAGCTATCAGACGCTGCGACCGACGATCAGGGTGAAGGCGCCGGGCGAGTTCTCCGATCCGACCGGCAAGGCCGGACTACCGATGCTGCAGGGTGGCAACGTCGCCGACTTCGCGTTGTCGGGCACGTTCGCGATGCATCCGGGCATGGCATCACTGTACAGCGGCGCGTGGTCGGCCGGCCACCTCGCGGTCGTGCACGCCGTCGGGATGCCGGCGTCGGAGAGCGACACGCGCAGCCACTTCGACTCGATGCGCAATTGGGAGACGGGAACCGCCAGCTGGAACTCTGCAACGGGGTTCCTCAACCGCTATCTCGGTGGGCAGGGATCGTTGACCGGCCTGCCCGGCGTCGGACGTGGACGGCACCTGCAGCGCAGCTTGAGCGGCCCTGTCCCCGCGTACTCGGTCGATGCCAACGGATCGTTCTCAGTGGCTGGCTTCTCGAGCGCGTCGAACAACACGCGCTCTCGCAACGCATTGGCCGCGTGGTATGACGCGGGCACGGGTGACCTGCTGTTGCAGACGGGTGCGAACACGATCAACGCGATCGGCAGTCTCGCCGGGATCGACTGGAACGCAACCGCGTACCAACCCCAGAATGCCGCGACGTATGGCTGGGACGACACTGCTCAGCAGCTCAAGGAGGTCGCGCAACTCATCCGCGCCAACGTGGGGCTGCGATGTGTGGCGATCGACGTCGGTGGCTGGGACACGCACGAGGGCATGGGCATGCCGGAGGACGCGGGGTCGTACTACCGCGGCCAGGTGTCGCGGCTTGCCGACGCGCTCTCCGCGTTCTCGACCGACCTCGGCGCGGGGATGGACGAAGTCACGGTGTTCACGATGTCCGAGTTCGGACGCACCATCAACGAGAACGGGTCGGGCGGCGCCGATCACGGTCGCGGTTCGGTGATGTTGGCAATGGGCAACAAGATCCGCGGCGGTGTCTACGGGTCGTTCGTGCCGACGATCGTCGACGGTCCCGAGGGCGATCTCACCGTGATGAACGACTTCCGCCGGCCGATCTCCGAGATCCTGTCGGTGCGGGGTGGCGCGTCGAATCTCTCGACGGTCTTTCCGACGTATTCGCAGGAGTCGCCGCTCGGTCTCTGCCTCGCCTGATCACACGTGCGCGCGTTCAGCCTCGCCCGTATCCTCGTGCGATGGACGAGCAACCCGACCCGCAGACACCCGCGAACCCGTGGGGCGTCGCGCCGACGCGTCAGTGGGGCGCGCCTCCGCCGGCACCCGGATCGATGCACGACTTCTCGCAGGCGCCGTCGCCCTCGCACGTGCGCCCGCAGCAGCCGGCTGGCGCTCGCCTTCCCCCGTCGCCGGCGCGCCCCGCGCCAACGGCTAATTGGTCGAAGGTCGGTCTGGGTCTTCTCTTCATCGTGATCGGTCTCGGCGTCACGATCGTGACCTACTCGAACGCGTCGTCGAGTCCGACCGGCGGCCACTACTTCATCGCGTTCGGGCCCGTGATCGCCGGGATCGGCTTGGTGGTGAAGGAGTTGACCGGCAGCTGACGGCGTGCTGCTCAGCCCCCGGACAGTGCCTGCATGAGGGTGACTTCGTCGGTGGCCGCGACGGGCGTCGCCAGATCGCGCACCGGTTCTGCGTTGACGAACACCTTCATGTGCTGGCGCAGGCGATCCTGCTCGTCGACGACCCTGAAGCGCAGGCCGGGAAATTGTCGATCGAGGTCATGCAGCACCTCGTCGACCGTCGTGCCGAGTGCATCGACCTGCGACCGCTCGCTCGTGTACGAGCGCATCGGCGTCGGAATCCGAACCCTCAAGCGTCGACCAAGCTGGCTGCGCCGACGGGATCGGCGAACTCGACCGAGTAGATCTCCGGCAGGTGCGCGGCGATGCAGCGCCACGAGTCACCCTCGTCCGCGCTCGCCCAGACCTCGCCACTCGTCGTGCCGAAGTACACCCCGACGAGAGTGCGGTCGTCGACCGTCATCGCCTGCCGCTTCACCGTGAACCAGGCGGGGGAGGGGAGTCCGGTCTCGCGCCGCGACCACGACTCGCCCGCGTCGCGCGTCACGAACACCGCGGGCCGGCCGTCGGGGCTCGTTCGCGGCCACACATCGGTGCCGTCCATGGGGAACACCCACGCCGTGTCGGGATCGCGTGGGTGCAGTTCGATCGGAAATCCGATGTCGCCGACGTCGCTCGGCATGTTGTCGCCGATCCGAACCCAGCGGGCCTCGCCGCGGTCCATCCGGTAGATGCCGCAGTGGTTCTGCTGGTAGAGACGATCGGGCTGCAGCGGGTGCACGCGGAGGCAATGTGGATCGTGGCCGAACTCGGGGAACGGGTCGGGGCTGAACGTGGCCTCGCATCCGGCGTTCAGCGGCGCCCACTGCGTGCCGCCGTCGGTCGACTCGAACACCCCGCCCGACGACAGCCCGATGTACAGATGGTCGGCGTCACGGGGGTCGATGTTGATCGAGTGCAGCATCGAACCGTCGGGCGTGTTCTGGTCGGGCCACTCGGCCCAGGTCTCCCACATCGGGTGGTCGTTCCATCCGTCGACCGGATCCCAGGTCTGGCCGCCGTCATCGCTGCGGAACAGACCCTGCGGCGATCCGCCTGCGTACCAGACGCCAGGTTGGTCAGGATGACCGGGGGTCAACCAGAAGACCGACTTGAGGCTGCGTCCCAAACGGTCACCGCCGTGGAACGCGGGCGGGCGGGCCGACTCGTTCCACGTCGCACCCACGTCGTCCGACCAGAACACGGTCGGACCGAGGTGGCCGGTGCCTGCGGCGAGCACCAGCCTCGTGCGGTCGCGCGGGTCGAGCACGACGTGCTGGGCGATGTGGCCGAGGAACATCGGTTCGCTGAGCGTCCACGTCGCGCGGTCCGGCGTACCGGCGAGCGTGAACACGCCCTTGCGCGTTCCGATCAGCAACACGGGGCCAGCTCCGTCCATTCAGCTGACTCGGTGCAGCGTGTTGAGATCGGTGTGGTGCAGAAGTTCGTCGCGACCGGCCATCGCCAACACCGTGTCGGATGTGTAGGTGATCGAGCCGTCGGAGTTGACGGTGATGGTCATCTCGAAGCTGACCGTGCGCGCCGCCGCATTGAGGTACGAGTTCTGCAGCACACCGTGGTCAGCAGCGCCTGCCTCGGCGCGAACCGTGAACATCGTGGCGTCGGCCTTCGCGAATCCGGCGGCCAGCACGGTCACGCCGCGGGGCACCATGAAGCAGCGGAGGATCTGTTCGGCCTCGAGTACGACCCCGAGTTCGGCGGCCAGGGGGCGGATCACAGCTTCACCTTGATCTACGGCGAGGAGATCGGCCGCTGCGACACCGGTGGCG
>JAYTFP010000029.1:0-5471 GCA_043734285.1 Acidimicrobiaceae bacterium | reverse complement strand
CAGGGACGTGGCGATGGCCGCGGCCGCGGCGAGGAGCAGCCATCGTCGGTCGCTCGACTGCAGTCGCATCGCCGCCTCGAGCAGCACACCGAGTCCGATGAGTAGCGGGATTGCGACTGCGTGGCCGGTGCCGCCGACGCGAATGAGCCGGGCCACCGGCCCGAGTACACCGATGACGACCGCGGCCACAGCCCAGCAGATCGCGGGGCTCCACCTCGTCGCCACTGGTTCGCTGTTGATCGCCCAGGGGTCGTGGGCCACCCGCGCCGTCTCAGGAACTGTCATCGTCAGAAGAAGGCATAGACGATGGTCGGGACCGCTGCCTTTGCGACCGCCACTGCGATCGCGGCGGCGGCCAGGAGCGGGATCATCACCGCGATCCACCAGCGACCCGAGCGGTATCCGTAGCTGAACAGATCGCGCACGAACCGCAGCGACTGGCGCACGACGAGGGTCACGATTGCTCCCCGTCGACGACGTCGCCGCGTCGAACCACGCAGTTCTCCAGGACCACCAGGTCGAGATCGCTCGCGAGGAAGCATCGCAGCGCGTCGGCGGGCGACCGCACGATCGGTTCGTCGTGCCCGTTGAAGGAGGTGTTGAGCACGACCGGGCACTCGGTCAGGCGATGGAAGGCCGAGATGAGGTGGTGGAAGTCGGGATTGCGCTCGGCCGAGACCGTCTGCACTCGGGCCGAGTAGTCGACGTGTGTGCATGCCGCGATCGCGCTGCGACGGCGGGCGAGTTGCTCGCCGAACCCGGCCCCGCCAACCTGCGCCGGATCTGCCGCGGTTCGCCGGTCGCCACGCACGGTCGTGGTCACGAGCATGTACGGCAGTGGCCGGTCGGTGTCGAACCACTCGGATGCGTACTCCTCGAGGACCGCGGGGGCCAGTGGTCGGAACCCCTCGCGTCGCTTGACCGCGGCGTTGATGCGTCCGACCACCTCGGGATCGCGGGCATCCGCGAGGATCGACCGGTTGCCGAGCGCCCGTGGGCCGAACTCCATACGTCCGCGGAACCATCCGATGATGGCGCCCCCCGCGAGATCTTCGGCGATGGTGCGCGTGAGGTCGTCGATGTCGTCGAAGCGCTCGAAGGCGACGCCGATGTCGTCGAGCCATGCGGCGATCTCCGCGTCGTCGAACCGCGGGCCGAGCAGGCAGCCCGACATCGCGTCGCCCGGTTGGGGGTGGCGCGGTCGGTCGTCGAGTTGATGATGGGCCCACAGCGCCGCACCGATCGCCGAGCCGTCGTCGCCCGCCGCCGGTTGGATCCAGATGTCGTCGAACGGGCCGTCGGCCAGCAGCCGGGCATTGGAGACGCAGTTGAGCGCCACTCCGCCGGCGAGACACGCGTTCGCCTCGCCGGTCAGCTCGTGTGCGTGGCGGGCCATGGCCAGCACGATGTCGTCGAGGATGCGCTGGATCGAGGCCGCGAGGTCGGCCTCGCGTTGGCCGAGCGGCTCGTCGGCGCGGCGCGGCGGCCCGAGTAGCGCGTCGAGGCGACGGTGTGCCATCCGGGCCCCGGCCCCGTACGAGAACCAGCGCTGGTCGAGGTGGATCGAACCGTCGGGGCCGATGTCGACGACCCGGTCGCGCAACACGTCGACGAACCGCGGCTCGCCATACGGCGCGAGCCCCATCAACTTGTACTCGCCGTCGTTGACGGCGAACCCGCAGTGCGCCGTCACGGTGGAGTAGAGCAGCCCGACCGAGTCGGGGAAGAGCAGCTCGCGCTCGATCTCGATGTGGTTGCCCGAACCGCGGCCGATGCTGCTGGTCGCCCATTCACCGACGCCGTCGAAGGTGAGGATCGCGGCCCGGTCGAACGGTGAGGGGTAGAACGCGGCGGCCGCGTGACTCTGGTGGTGCTCCGCGAACACCAGTGGGGGAGACGGATGGCCGAGGCGGCGCAGCAGGCGCTCGATGCGCGCCGCGACCCACAGCTTCGAGCGCGACCACGAGGCGACCGCGGTCGCCAGTGACCTGAATCCGGCCGGTCCCGCCAGCGCGTGGGTCACGAGGATCCGCTCGTAGGTCGTGAACGGCTTGTCGTGGAACGCGACGCCGGTCAGATCACCCGGCTCGACGCCCGCGAACTCGAGACACCAGGCGACTGCGTTGGCCGGCATCGACGGGTCGTGCTTACGGCGCGTGAAGCGTTCCTCCTCCGCGGCGGCGATGATCGATCCGTCGACGACGACTGCGGCGGCGGCGTCGTGCAGGTCGGCGCTGATGCCGAGGATCACCGACGGGGCCGAACCGCTCACCGGGTCACTCGCCCCGCGTGGTCGTGGTGGCACGGCGGGGCGCGGCCACCGCGACAGCGGGCGGGCCCGTACGTTCATGCATCCGGTCCTCGGCGACGAGCATCACCCAACCGTCGCCGTGTGGCACCGCCACGACGCGGACGACGCTGCCCGCGGCCCCGCGGACGGGGGTGTCGGCGGCGAGCGCGATGGTGTGAACGACGGTGCCCGACTCGTCGTCGGCCGACAGCAGCCAGGCGGTGCGGCCATCGGCTCGGGTCACCTCGCCGAGCAACTCGTCAGCGCGCCGACCGACGAGCGTGATGTCGAGGCCGAGACGGTGATGGTTCACCGGGAGCGCGGTGATCGTGCCCGAACCATCGACGTGGATCTCGGCCACCGATCCCTGACCACACCACGACGCGAGACGTCGTCGCTCGACCTCGACGTCGGGTGCGACCGGCGTCGCCGCGGGGGTGGGCCGCCCGAACACGGCCGGCGTCGCGTGCTGCGCAAGTCGTGGTGGCGGGTCGATCGAGTTGCTGCGCTCGGCGAGCACCGCGTCGAGTTGTGAGCGCTGGGTGTCCCACACGCCGGCGTTGAGGCCGCTCGGCCGACGGGCGCCGGCGTCGTCGAGATGCCACTGCCGTGCGATCGACTCGAGTTCGACCAGCGGAAGGTCGTGCAGCGCGAGGCCCGGGTCGGTGACGACATTGATGCTCACCGGCACGTCGAGCGAGTCGGCCCAAGTCAAGAAGTCGGCAAGCTCGGACCAGTTGTCGGCCATCAGGCAGAAGCAGAAACGGAGCTCGGTGCCCACCTCGCGGCAGCGGGTGTGGAACCGCTCGACATTGCGCATGACGGTCGCGTGCGACGCGCCGTGGCGGATCCGCTCGTAGGTGGCCGCGGTCGCTCCGTCGATCGACACCGTGACGTCGACCGCGAAGCGGTGGATGAGCCACTCGACCCGATCTGTCCACACGGTGCCGTTGGTCGTGACCTGCAGGCGGGGCGGGCGACGCACCTGGTCCATCAAGGTCCACACACGGTCGTGTTCGCGGATCAGGAACGGCTCGCCACCCAGGAACTTCGCGTACTCGAGGCCCGCCAGGAACGGGGTGAGATCGTCGAAGAACTGGTCGTCGTAGCGCGACTCGATGGGTGCCAGTCCCGCCGCGTGGCGAAGCGTCGACGAGAGCTCGCCGTTGCACATCACGCAGCCGAGGTTGCAGCGGTTCGACAATGCGAAGGTCATCGACGCGGGGCCGACCGGGTCGGACGAGGTCAGCGCGTACCGGTCGTAGACCGCGGCGTCGGGATCGAGCCGGTCGTGTTCGAGGTGCCACTTACACGAACCGCATCCGACGCTGAGATCCCAGCGCGCCAGCGCCTCGCGGAGCACGCGCGCCCGGTCGCCGGCCCACAGATCCGTCAGCCGCTCGTCACCGATGCGTCCCAAGGGGTAGAGCTGGTTCGCGCAGCACGTGTAGACCCAGCCCTGCGGATCGAACTCGAGCGAGACCCATGGAGCGATGCACGCGGTGTCGACGGCATGACCCGTGCCCGGGCGGGCGGCTGCCCACGCGGCGCGGGCTCGGTGGTCCATGCCCGAAGGGTAACGCGGCGCGGGTGTCGCGCCGCCGGCGTCAAGGGCTGAGCGGCTGGTCGGGGTTCAACGCCCGGAACCACTCGGCCGAGATCGCCGGAGCCGCGCGGAATCGGGGGATGAGTTCGTGGTGCAGGTCCTGCACCAGCCGGTTGAACCACCGGTAGGGCATCGGAAGTGGTCTGACCACGTCGCACAGCAGCAGCACCCGAGGCACGTCGCCGCGGTTGATCGAACCGTGCAACTCGGTGTCGTCGAACAGCACCGCCTCACCGTCGCGCAGCGCGATCTCGTCGCCCCCGACCCTGATGACCGCATCGCCGCCGCAGCGAATGCCGACGAGCAGACGCAGCCCACCGCAGTTCGGGCCCTCGTGGTCGGGCAGGTGGCCGCTGGGCCCCATCACCGACCACATCGCCGAGTGCAGCCCGGGGACGCGGGCGAGTGCCGCGACGGTGACCGGAAACGCGTCGCCCACGGCATCGAGTGGCTTGCCGCGCAACACGACGGGTGCGCCGCGCCACCAGGAACCTGTGTTGCCCTGCGATCCCCCGAAGATGTCGTCGAGCAGCGGGAGCTGGCCGCCTGCTGCGGCGAATCGGTCCCACTCGGCACCGATGGCGACGCAGTCGTCGGCCAGCTGCGGCATCCAGGCGAGATCGCTCGACGGGGTGGGATTCGCCCGGCCCGCGTCGGCGCGCCGAATGAGGCGGTTGTTGAGCCCGACCAGCCGGGCCATCAGGGGTGCGAGCCATCGCGACCGTCGACTGCCGGCCAACCGCAACTCGTATTCGGCGAGCAGCTTGGTGGGTGTCGGCAGGGCGTGCGGCAGGCGCGGCCCGGTGGCGACCATCTCGGGCGTCTCGATCGGCTCGGCCGACTCGCGGAGCGCCGCGTCACCGACCACGGCGCGGACCTGGTGGGCGGTGAGCACCGGGTCCTCGTCGTGTTCCTCGATGACGGGGTATTGCGGCGGCATGCCGTCGATGATCTCGCGGGGTCCGTAACGGATGAAGAACTCCTCGTCGACCGCGTAGATGCGGCGGTGACGCGGACCTGCGGCGACGACGTGGATCAACTGCGCGTCGGCGGGGGCGACACCGCAGGCGAGCGCCACCCTCGGGGCGTCGGAGAAGTTCGCGGGCGACGCGTGCAGCGTGCGCGAGTCGTAGTAGACCGCAGTGCCCGCGGCCATGGTGAGCGGCTCGAGCGCACCGCGCAGCTCGCGCTCGTAGGGACGGATGAGATCCGGCGTTCCGGTTCCCGACCAGGTCGTCGCCAGACGGTGACTGTGACGCACGATCTGCAAGCCACCGTTGGACAGGTCAGGACCGATGTCGACCATCGGGATCCACAACGTGCCGGAGCGGAGCCGCCGCTCGTCGACCCAGCTGCGATCCTCGTGGAGGAACATGTCCGAGGTGGGCCCGGGGTGCTTGACCACGAAGGTGACGAAGATCGCCCGATGGCCGGTGAACACGAGCGGGAAGTGCCGCGCCCACACCGGTGCGAGCATCTCGCTGATGGCGGCCATGTAGTGGCGATCGGGGCGGAGGTAGTCGACGGTGAGGCCGCTGTCGCCGTCGGGTGCGAGCGACCAGTAGATCGAGGTGA
>JAYTFP010000028.1:0-3344 GCA_043734285.1 Acidimicrobiaceae bacterium | reverse complement strand
GCCGACCGCGGCGCCTACATCGATCAGAGCCAATCGCTGAACCTCTTCGTCGAGTCGCCGACGATCGGCAAGTTGAGCTCGATGTACCTCTACGCATGGAAGCGCGGTCTCAAGACCACCTATTACATGCGCTCCCGGCCGGCGACGCGCATCAACAAGACCGCGAGCGCGACGACCACCACGTCGTCGCCCACGCCCGGTCCGACCGGTGGCGGCGAGCCTGCACCGGTGCCGAGCGCGGCGCCGAAGAAGGCCTACAGCGACGAAGAGGTCATCGCCTGCTCGCTCGAAAACCCCGAGTCATGCGAGGCCTGCCAGTAGGCGAGGCCTGTCAGTCCCGTCGTTCCCACCCGTTCCCCCGCACTTCGCACCGAAGGACGTTTCACTGTGGCTCTTGCCTCGCCCATCCCCGAATTCGACGACTTCCCGCTCTACGACGACGCGCCGCCCGCGGCGCTGCGTCCGGGCGTCGACCAGCGGTCGCTGCTCGACCCGGGATTCAACCTCACGCTGCGGCCGATGAAGTACCCGCAGTTCTACGACATGTACCGCGACGCGATCCGCAACACCTGGACCGTCGAAGAGGTCAACCT
Organism: Acidimicrobiaceae bacterium; assembly: GCA_043734285.1. Classification (GTDB taxonomy): domain Bacteria; phylum Actinomycetota; class Acidimicrobiia; order Acidimicrobiales; family Microtrichaceae; genus JAYTFP01. The sequence goes on along the minus strand of JAYTFP010000028.1, from coordinate 2,751 downwards.
CGGCGACGACGTCGTCGATCTCACCAGCCGTCTGTTGCCGGCTGAGAAGCACCTCATCAATCGCCTCGTCGCGTTCTTCGCGACGGGCGATTCGATCGTGTCGAACAACCTGGTGCTGAACCTCTACAAGCACATCAACGCGCCTGAAGCCCGCATGTATCTGTCGCGCCAACTGTACGAAGAGGCGCTCCACGTGCAGTTCTATCTGACGCTGCTCGACACCTACATCCCCGATCACGACGAGCGGGCCGAGGCGTTCGCCGCCATCGAGAACATTCCGTCGATCCGGGCCAAGGCCGAGTTCTGCTTCAAGTGGATCGACTCGATCAACTCGCTCGACTCGCTGCAGACGGAAGAAGACCGTAAGCAATTCCTGCTCAACCTGATCTGCTTCGCGACCTGCATCGAGGGGCTCTTCTTCTTCGCTGCGTTCGCCTATGTGTACTTCCTGCGTTCGAAGGGCCTGCTGAACGGTCTCGCCGCCGGTACCAATTGGGTGTTCCGCGACGAGAGCTGCCACATGAACTTCGCCATGGCGGTCATCGAAGAGGTGCGTTTGGAAGAGCCGGGCCTGTTCGACGCCGACCTCGAGGCCCGCGTCAACGACATGATCTCCGAGGCCGTCGACGTCGAGACGATGTTCGCCGAAGACCTCCTGAGCCAGGGCGTTGCCGGCATGTCGGTCGCCGACACCCGTGCGTACCTCGAGTTCGTCGCCGATCAGCGCCTGTTGACGCTCGGTATGCCGAAGCGCTTCGGATCGAAGAACCCGTTCGCGTTCATGGAGTTGCAAGACGTGCAGGAGCTCACGAACTTCTTCGAGCGCAACGTCTCGGCGTACCAGATGGGCGTCGAGGGCGCGGTCGCGTTCGACCACGACTTCTGATTTTCGCCCCGCATCACAGATCGCCTGCCAGAAGCGAGCACGACGCCCCGACGAGCCACCGCCGTCGGGGTGCAGTGCTTTTTCGGTCAGTCGTGCCAGAGCTGCATCGGAGTTCGTGTGCGGTCGCCCGTGAAGGGGAGTTCGACCGCGGCGCCGTCTCGTCCGGCCGAGAGGTAGGCGACGCAGATGATTTCGAGCACGGCACGCCCGAAGCCGACGGGACAGACGCGGCCACCGCTGCGCGCGAGCACGGTGGCGAATCCCTCCATCTGCGCGAGATAGCCGAGCTCGTGGACGCGCGGGTCGACAATGCCGCCAGGAGCGGCAGCGAAGCCGATCGGCACGCCGTCGACCTCGACGCCCGGGTTCGGAACGAACTCGGCCCGCACGACACCGGTGTCGCTGGCGACCTGCGCGGACCACTCGGTCGGCTCGTCGGCGGGACCCCACGCCAGGTCGACCACGCTGATGAGCTCGGACGCGTGCCGCATCTCGAGATGCGCGACGTCATCCGCCCCGTCAGGCCGCGATGACGCCAATTTGGCTCGCACGCCGATGATCGGATCGTCGCCTGCGAGCACGATTGCGACCGCGATGGCATGCGGCCCGACTTCGAGCAACACACCGCCGTCGGTCAACGGGGCGAGGTAGTGGCCCCAATCGGGTGTTGGTTGGGTGCACCGCACCTCGAGGTGCCGCAACGCTCCGAGCGGGCGTCGTAGATCGGCAGCCCGGTCGAGGATGGGCGAGAAGAGCAGATTCTCGGCGTAGCAGGCGGCCACGCCCGTTCGCTCCGCAGCATCGACGATGTCGTCGGCACCGGCCAACGTCGTCGCGATCGGCTTCTCCACGAGGACCGGTGTGCCACCGTCGAGCAGCGCCACCGCCAACGCGGCGTGTGTGGTCGACGGAGTAGCGATGACGGCCGCGTCGGCTCGTGCCGGGAGTCGGTCGGCCGCGATGGCTCGCACCTGGAGATCAGCAGCGAGTGACTCCGCGCCGCCGAGCGTCGACGCGCTGACGGTCGCCAGCGACGCGCTGCGTGATCCGGCGATCGCCAGCGCATGGACGCGGCCCGACCATCCGGCTCCGATCAATGCGAGTTTCGTCATCGCCGCAGCGCGACCCGAGCTCGGGTCACTGACCGGCCATGCGCGCGACGATCGGCGCCATCGCTTCGAACGATCCGGCCTGCACGACCGAGTAGGAGAGCCCCCATCGCTCGCGACGCGCTTCGAGCCGCGCGCAGATCCCGTCCTCGGTGCCGCACAGCACCGGCGGCATGTTCAGGAAATCGTCGGTCTCGACGCCGAACATCGGTGCGACCTTTGCCGCCACCGAGGCCGCGTCGTCGGTGATGGTGACCATGAAGATCAGAACGTTCAGCTCGATGTCGTCGAATCGGTCGCCGGCCCCCTCGCGGACCCACTCGACCTTCTGATCGAAACGATCGGCGCCCGCGTCGCGTGCGGTTGCCGCGTCGACGCGACCCGAGTGGATCGACGGGTTGACCCCGACGATGTCGGCGTGTGCGCCGGCGAACCGCAACATGCGGGGACCGCCGGCACCGATGAGCAGCGGCGGTCCGCCCGGCTGGTGGGGTTTCGGCAGTCCGTTGAGCGCGGTGATCGTGTAGTACTCGCCCTCGAAGTCGACGAGGTCGTTCGACCAGAAACGCCGGATGATCTCGACCGCCTCGACGAACCGGTCCACCCGGATCTTCGGCGGGTCGTACGACATGCCCGACTGCTCGTAGTCGCTCGCCATCCATCCCGATCCCAGGCCGAACTCGACGCGACCCTCGGAGAGTCGATCGACCGTGGCGACCTCGCTCGCCAGCACGACCGGATGCCGGTAGTCGTTGT
>JAYTFP010000027.1:0-5656 GCA_043734285.1 Acidimicrobiaceae bacterium | reverse complement strand
CTTCGCCACCGTTTCGCATGGTCTCCGACTTCGCCCCCGCAGGGCACCAGCCCCAGGCCATCCGGTCGCTCGCCGAGGGTCTCACCCGGGGCGACCGCTTTCAGACCCTTCTCGGCATCACAGGCTCGGGCAAGAGTGCGACGATCGCGTGGACGATCGCAGAGGCCCAACGACCGACGCTCGTCATCGCGCCCAACAAGTCGCTGGCCGCGCAGCTCGCCAACGAGTTCCGCGAGTTCTTTCCCGAGAACCGCGTCGAGTACTTCGTCTCGTACTACGACTACTACCAACCCGAGGCCTACATGGCGGCCTCCGACACCTACATCGAGAAAGACTCGTCGGTGAACGACGAGATCGACCGTCTTCGTCACGCGGCCACCTCGGCGCTGCTGACGCGTCGCGACGTGATCGTGGTCGCCTCGGTGTCGTGCATCTACGGCCTCGGCTCACCCGAGGAGTACGCCAATCAGCTCCTCGTGCTGCGAGTCGGCGAAGAGCGCGACCAGCGCTCGATCCTGCGCCAACTCGTCGGCATGCAGTACGAGCGCAACGAGATGAACCTGGTGCGGGGCAAGTTCCGCGTCAAGGGCGACGTGATCGAGGTGCATCCCGCCTACGACGAGACGGCGATTCGCATCCACCTGTTCGGTGATGAGATCGAGGCCATCCACGTCTTCGATCCGCTCACCGGCGACCGCATCGAGACACTCGACGAGTTCGTGCTGTTCCCGGCCACGCACTACGCGACGTCCGACGAGCGACTGGCCAAGGCAGTGCAGCGCATCGAGGTCGAACTCCAGGAGCGCCTCGCGCTCTTCGAACGCGAGGGCAAACTGCTCGAGGCACAACGCCTGCGCATGCGCACCGAGTACGACCTCGAGATGATGCAGGAGATGGGGTTCTGCAACGGCATCGAGAACTATTCGGCACCGATCGACGGGCGCGACCCGGGCGTTGCCCCCAACACGCTGCTCAACTTCTTCCCCAGTGACTACCTGACGATCATCGACGAGAGCCACGTCACCATCCCTCAACTCCACGGCCAGTACGAGGGCGACCGCAGTCGCAAGAACAGCCTCATCGAGCACGGGTTCCGCCTGCCGTCGGCGGCCGACAACCGCCCACTGCGCTTCGAGGAGTGGGTCGAGCGCGCCGGTCAGACGATCTTCCTGTCAGCCACCCCGGGCGCCTGGGAGCGCGAGCACTCGGGCCAGATGGTCCAGCAGCTCGTTCGGCCGACCGGCCTCGTCGATCCCGAGGTCGTCGTCAAGCCGACCAAGGGGCAGATCGACGACCTGCTCGTGCAGATCAACGACCGGGTCGTGCGGGGCGACCGCGCGCTCGTCACCACGCTCACCAAGAAGATGGCCGAAGACCTCACCGACTACCTGCTCGAGATGGGCGTGCGGGTGCGTTACCTCCATTCAGAGGTCGACACGATCCAACGCATCGAGATCCTCCGCGACCTGCGCCTCGGCGAGTTCGACGTACTCGTCGGCATCAACCTCCTCCGCGAGGGCCTCGACCTGCCCGAGGTGTCGCTGGTCGCGATCCTCGACGCCGACAAGGAGGGGTTCCTGCGGTCCGAGACGTCGCTCATCCAGATGATCGGGCGTGCGGCGCGCAATGTCGACGGCCAGGTGATCATGTACGCCGACAACGTCACGCGCTCGATGAAGCTCGCCATCGACGAGACCAACCGTCGGCGCGGTGTGCAGACGCAGTACAACGTCGACCACGGCATCGAACCGAAGACGATCCGCAAGGCCGTGACCGACATCCTCGCGACGCTGCGCGGTCGCGAGTTCGAGGGCGCTCCGGTTCCGGGCAAAGATCAGCGCAAGGGTCGGCCCGGTCAGCGCACGCTGCGAGATGGCATCGAAGACCTCGCGCCGCAAGATCTCGGTCGACTGATCCAGACACTCGAAGACGAGATGCACGAGGCGTCGGCCGATCTACGCTTCGAGTACGCGGCGCGCTTGCGCGACGAGATCAAGGAGCTCAAGCGAGAGCTCCGCGATGCCGGCGCGGCCTGACGCAGACGGCGCGCGAAATCTTTACCGAATTTGCGCACTCTACTGATTGACTCCCCCGCTGCTTTGCAATACAAAGTAGATATGAACTCTGCAACGCAAAGTAGCGCACCATCCGATGATTCGACGGCGGGGGACATGACCGCCGAGATCGAGCGCCTGACTCGATTGAGTCGCAGCAGATCCGTGGGTGCCTGGTTCCCGCTGATGTGCGGGGGCACCGCGACGCTGGCGAGTATCGCGGTCGAGTCGTTCTCTGGCTACGGGGGACTCACGCCGTACTGGGCGGTGGCGGCGCCCGCGGTCGGTGCGGCGAGTGCGATCTTCTCTGCACTGCGACGCATCCAGCCTCCTGATCGCACGTCGTTCCTCGCAGTCGGTCTGTCGTTCGTGATGCTGTTCGCCATGGCTGGCGTCCAGCTGCTGGTCAGCAACGGTGAGGTCGACCGGGCGGGGTTGACACCCGCCCTGTTCGTCGGCGCGCTGATCATCTCGCTGGGCCTTCTCTATCGGCACTCGATCTCGGTGATCACCGGGATCGTGGTCTTGGTGAGCGGAGTCGTCGTGATGGCGATCTTCCCGGCGCACCCGTACACCTGGGTGGCGCTCACGGTCGGCGTCAGTGCGATGTTCGGCGCGGCCAGCTCGATGATCGCGGTCGACCGATGAACGCCCAACCGACGGGCGGCAGCGATGCCACTCACGAGTTCGACGAGCTCGTCCACCAACGCACCCGCCTCAACATCCTGGCGTTCCTCTCGGGAGCCCAGCGGGTCGAGTTCACCGCCCTGCGGGATGCCTTGCTGCTGACCGACGGAAACCTCAATCGTCACCTCAAGGCTCTCCTCGACGGCGGTCTCGTTGTCACCAAGAAGCAGGGTCCGGGGCGTGGACGGACCTTCGTGAGCATCTCCGCATCCGGCCGTCGCGCCCTCGATGCCCAGATCGCAGCGATGAAACGGTTCGTTGACGATTTCCAGGGGCAGAGCTGATGACGGCTACCCTCGCACCTCCGACCCGACCCACACGGCTCGCACCGCCTGCTGCACAACCCGTCGTGCAACCCACCTCGCTCGCCATCGACCGGCCAGAGCTCGAGCAAGCTGATGCGCCCGAGCACCGGACAACGAGCCAGTGGCGCATGTACTTCGAGGAACACAGCCAGTTGCCGGTCGCCGACGTCGGCGTGCCGGCGGGCATCCGAGGACGCGACCGGCAGGCACTCGTGCGATCGCTCCGCCGGTTCCACGCGGGCGAGTCCGGTGGAGTTCGGATGACGGCCGAGGTGTGGCGGGCAGTCACACCGTGGCTCGACGCCGATGCTCGGCACGCCATCAGTCTCTACATGAACGAGGAGCACCACCACGGCCGGCTGCTCGAGCGACTGCTGTCGAACATGGGCGCGAGCATCGGCGGCGGTGATCTGTCGGCGTCCGCGTTCCGTGTCGTGCGCCGACTGATGGGACTGCGAGCGAAACTAGTGGTCCTGCAGGTAGCCGAGGTCGTCGGTCTCGCGTTCTACGCCTCTGTGCGAGATGTCAGCGACGATTCTGCGCTCACAAAGGTGATGGCGGCCATCCATGACGACGAGCACGCCCACCTCGAGTTCGGCGTCGTCCTGCTCCGCCGGATGATCGACGCGCCGGGCTCGAGACTGACGAAGGCCATGCGTCGTGCGGCCCTCGTTGGCTGGTTCCGTCTCGTGTTGGTCGGCGCGCTTGCCCTGATGTCGCTCGACAACGCCCCGTACCTTCGTCGGGCCGGCTATCGATCGGTCGTCGGCTCTGCTCGCTCGGAGGCCCGCTGGTTCATCGCGGCGATCAGCGAGCGCAGGTGAGCGAACGCCTCGGCGAGGCCGGCGACGGTCACGTCGGGTGGGTCGAGCTCAGCCGGCCAGTCGCGCCCGTGGGCGATCCACAGCGTGGCGATGCCGGCTTGGTGAGCACCGACGATGTCGTTGGTGGGATGGTCGCCGACCATCCAGGTCGTCGAGAGATCCGCACCACCCGCCTGCTCGATGGCGATCGCGAAGATCCGCGGATCGGGTTTGCGGACCCCGACGACGTCGGAGACCACGCAGCATGTGAGCAGCGGACGCAAGCCGATGCGGTCGATCTTCTCGTCCTGACCCGGTCCACCGTTGGTCACGATCCCGACCCGCCATCCAATCCGCCGCAGTGACTCGAGCTCGGCGATGACGACCGGGTCACGCTGGTAGAGCTCATGGCTCGTCCGCCGGTAGTCGTCGGCCATGGCTGCGGGGTCGTCGGAGAGACCGAAGTGCGAGGCGGCATCACGAAAGAGGGTGAGGCGATCGGTGTAGCCGCCGTCATCGTGCTCGACCATCCAGCTCATGGCCGCGCCGGGATCAAGGTCGTGGCGTTCGAGCCAGCGCGCCGCCCACGCGGAATAGCCCGCGGCTCGATCGGACAGTGTGTCGTCGAGGTCGAACAGGACGAGCGGCGCGTCGGTGTGGGTCACGCGTCGCGTGGCATCACGTCGAGCGCCTGCTGGCGAAGCCAGTGATCGGCGAGCGTGAGAAGGACTGCGGCCTCGACCATCGGCACGGCGCGGGGCAGCACGCAGGGATCGTGCCGGCCCTTGGCCTCGAGCGTGACGGCCTCAGATCGGCGATTGACCGTCTGCTGCGGTGACGAGATGGTGGCGGTCGGCTTGAACGCGACCCTGATGACGATGTCTTCACCGTTGGAAATGCCACCCTGCACGCCGCCCGAGTGATTCGTCGTCGTGTGCGGCGCGCCGTCGGCCCCGGTGACGAACGGGTCGTTGTGCTCGCGACCGGTCATGAGGGTGCCGGCGAACCCGCTGCCGATCTCGAAACCCTTGGTCGCCGGAAGGGACATGACGGCTTTCGCTAGATCTGCCTCGAGCTTGTCGAAAACCGGCTCGCCCAGGCCGACCGGCACGCGGCGGGCGACACAGGTCACGACACCGCCGAGCGAGTCGCCGTCACGTCGCGCCTGCTCGATGGCCTCGGTCATCAGTTCGGCGTGCTTCGGTGACGGGCACCGCGTCGCGTCGGCTTCGACATCGGCGAGTGTGACCACGGCCGCGTCGATGTCGATCGTCGCGTCGATGTCGTGGACCGAGCTGACCCAGGCGAGCACCTCGAGCCCAGCGACACTCGCCAGCAGCTGGCGTGCGACTGCTGCGGCCGCGACCCGTCCGATCGTCTCGCGCGCCGACGCGCGACCACCGCCGGCGACGGCGCGGACGCCGTACTTGGCGTCGTAGGTGTAGTCGGCATGCGAGGGGCGGTAGACGTCCTCGAGGTGGTCGTAGGCCGCCGAGCGGTGATCGGCGTTGTGCACGACCATCGCGATCGGCGTGCCGAGGGTGGTGCCGTCGAGGACGCCGGAGAGGATCTCGACGGTGTCGGACTCGTCGCGCTGGGTCACCAGACGACTCTGGCCCGGCCGGCGCCGGTCGAGGTCGGCTTGGATCGCGGCGAGGTCGAGGGCGAGGCGAGGCGGGCAACCGTCGACGATCACGCCCACGGCCGCGCCGTGCGATTCACCGAAGGTGGTGACGCAGAAGAGCAGCCCGATCGACGATGACATGCAGTCAAGTATGGCGGTTGCGGGTCGATAGGTGGCTGGATG
>JAYTFP010000026.1:0-14881 GCA_043734285.1 Acidimicrobiaceae bacterium | reverse complement strand
GGCAGAGGTGGTCCTCGTCGTCCTGGCGCTCGAGCTCATCGCCGACTGGCCACCCCGGGGCTGGCTGGTCGTCACCAGCGTCACCGCTCTCGTACCCCTGTCGTTGCTGGCGGGTACCGATCGTCGGATGCTGGCCCGCGTCGACCACCTGCTCGCACACACCGTCGCATTGGCTGGTCTGACGGCGCTGGTCCTGTCCAGCTACGTCGTCGTGGTCCTCGGTCTCGGTCGCACGCCGAGCGGTACCGAGCGGTCTCTACTCTTGGCGTCGATGGTGGCCGCGGCCGCGTCGGCGCTCCTCTATCTGCCGGCGCGGATCCGGTTGACGGACATCTCGAACCGACTCGTCTACGGCGAACGGATCGCTCCCGACGAGACGCTGCGCACGTTCGGGTCACGGCTCACCCGCGCCATCCCGCTCGACGAGCTGATGTTGCAGTTGGCCGAGTCGCTGCGCAAGACCATGAATCTCGCCTCGGCCGAGGTCTGGACCGGCGGCGACGGTCGACTCGAGCAGGCCGCGGGAGTCCCACACCGCGCGACACCTCCGCTGCTGATCGGCGAGAAGGAGCGAACGGTGGTCGCCCGGGCCGGCGTGTCGGGCGGCACCTGGGTCGGCGTCTGGCTCGGCGACCTCGTCGCCGGCCGTGACGCATCAAACCTCCGCGTGGCCCCGATCGCCCATGCGGGTGAGCTGCTCGGCCTCATCGTGATGGAGCGTCGCCATGATGCCGACCCGCCCTCGGAGGAGGATGACCGGGTCGTCGTCGAGCTGGCGCGTCAGGTCGGCCTCGCGCTGCACAACGTGCAGCTCGACTCGGCGCTGCAGGCGTCACTCGAGGAGGTACAGCGGGCCAATGCCGAGCTCCGCGAGTCACGACTGCGCATCGTCAGCGCAGGTGATGCCGAACGACGTCGACTCGAGCGTGATCTGCACGACGGTGCGCAACAACACCTGGTGGCCATGGCAGTGAAGCTTCGCCTCGCCGAGGATCTCACCGACGACGATCCAGCCGAGGCGGCGACGGTGATCGGCGAGCTGCGGCACGACCTCCAGGACGCGATCGCGGAACTCCGGGCCTTGGCGCACGGCATCTTTCCGCCGCTCCTGTCGTCGGGTGGGCTCGCCGAGGCGCTTCCCGCCGCGGCCACGAGGGCGGCGTTGCCGACGTCGGTGGAGCTGGGCGTGATCGGGCGCTATTCCCCAGAGGTCGAGGCTGCCGTGTACTTCTGCTGCCTCGAGGCCCTGCAGAATGCCGGGAAGCACGCGGGAGACGGAGCGTCCATCGTTGTGCGGGTCGGCGTCGAGGACGGCAGGCTCAGCTTCGAGGTGTGCGACGACGGCGCCGGCTTCGAGGTCGACGGTGCCGCTGTCGATGGCCACGGGTTCGTGAACATGACCGACCGGCTGGGCGCGATCGGCGGGCGCCTCGTGGTTTCCTCAGCGATCGGATCGGGGACCACCATCAGAGGCGAGATTCCCGTTACTTGAGGGGGAACTCCGGGTCGCCGCGGGTTGCCCACAGCGCTCGAATCGTGCGACTTCCGAAGTCGTCCTTCGCGAGGTACGCGGCGGCGCCCGAGGTGCGGGCCTCGGGAGGCAGGTCGGCGAGTTCGTAGGTCGACAGGAGGACCACCATGACGTCGGGATTGGTCCCGACGATCTGGCGGGTGGCCTCGATGCCGTTGATCCCGCCCATGTTGATGTCCATCAGTATGAGGTCGGGAGTGATCGTCGCGGCCATGCTCACTGCGCTCTCACCGGACTCTGCTTCGGCGATGACCTCGAAGCCGGCAAGACGGTCGACGACGGCCCGCGCCGCGCTGCGGAACGGAATCTGGTCATCGACCACGAGGACGCGCACTGGCGCTTCGTCTGCCATCTCTCCATCCTGACGGACGCCAGCGGGCGGGGGAGGGGTGCTACCACGACTCATCAGGTGTCGATCGCGGCCAAGTGCACCAGCACCGCCTTGACCCGCCGGTTGACGTCGGGCTCCTCGTTCAACCCGAGCTTGGAGAAGATCGAGTTCGAGTGCTTCTCGACGGCCCGCTCTGAAAGAAAGAGGGTCGCGGCGATGGCAGCGTTGGACTTGCCCGTCGCGAGTTCGCTGAGGATCTCCCGTTCCCGCGTGGTCAGGTGCTCGATCGGTGACGACTTTCGGGCTGAGCCGGCGCGGACCAGTTCCTCGACGATCTTGGGGTCGACGACCGACCCTCCCGAGGCGACGACGCGGATCGCGGCGCAGAGTTCATCGAGCTCGGACACGCGGTCCTTGAGCAGATATGCCCGGCGATCGGAACCGCCATCGAACAGGGCCAGAGCGTAAGTCGGTGACGCGAATTGCGACAACACGACGACGCCGATCTCCGGATGTGACGTTCTCAACTGGGTCGCCGCGCGGATTCCCTCGTCGGTGCCCGTGGGTGGCATCCGGATGTCGGTCACGACGACGTCCGGCGTGAGGTCGTCGGCGGCTCGGAGGAGTTCGTCGTAGTCACCACAGACGCCGACGACGTCGATGTCGCTCGCGGTGCCGAGCAGTCGACTGATCCCCTCGCGGAGCAGGAAGTTGTCCTCGGCCAGCACCACCCGGATCGTCATCGTTGGCGATGTTACGCATCCCTGCCGGAACCCCCGTGCTCATGAATGGCGTGGCAGCACGAGCCGAGATCAGGGGGGTATCACGCTGTCTGGTTCTGCTCGGACGCGGTTGACTGTTCTCGTGGGAACGGTTGCCTTCCGATTGCGCGTGACAGTGCGGTCTGGACGCGTCCCCCTGGTCGTGTCCACGGCGGTCACAGCTGTCGTCATCGGCGTGATCCTCTCCATTGCGTTAGGGGCACAACGCACGTCCTCTGCTCCCGAGCGTTACACCGCGAAATACGTCGGTGGGTTCGACGTGTCGGTGATGCAGAACGCCGAGCGACCAATGACCGCGTCGGTCGCACGGCTCTCAGCGGTGAAGGCGGTTTCGTCGGACACCTTCGTCTTCGGCGGGTTGACCCGCGGCGGTTCGCCCGGAGGCGAGGACTCGGTGGATGCAACCGTGGTGGCCGGCGATCTCGGCGGCGCGAGCTCACACATCGTGTCCGGCCACGCACCCGACCCGCACCGGCCCGGCGACTTCGTCGCGACGCGACTGTTCCTGTCGTCGGGTGGGGCGAAGGTGGGTGACGACTTCACGCTGATGACCCTCAGCGCCGAACAGGCTGCGACCTCGGGTTTCGGCACCGAGCACCCCGACGGTCCTGTTGTTCGCGCGACGCTCGTCGGAGTGATCGAGAGTCCGGGAGAACTCGACGAAGCCTCGTCGATCGCGATCTTCTCGCCAGCGCTGATCGACGATCGCGCGATCGGTATCGCCTCGACATCGATGGCAGTCGAGTTGAGCGCCGGCGCTGATGTGTCACAGCTCGGCGCTCAACTGGCCACGCTGGCCCCGTCGAGCAACTGGACCGTCGAGAAGGCGCAATTCATCAGCCCGACGATCCGCGCAGCCGTACGGGGTCAGGCCGAGGGGTTGTGGGCCGTTGCCGGCGTTGCGGCGCTCGCGGGACTCGTCGTGCTGGGTCAGCTCATCACCCGCCAGGTGCGGCTTGCCTCCGAGGAGGAGGCGAAGCTCTCCGCGCTGGGCATGACCCGTGGCCAGATCATCGCGGAGACCATGGGTCGCGCCGTCGTGCCCATCGTCCTGGGCGTCGTGCTCGGCGCGGCGCTCGCGGTGATCCCGTCGGCGAGGTTTCCCACAGGATTCGTCCGTCAGCTCGAGCCCGCCGTCGGTGCTCGGATCGAGTGGACCGTGCTCGTCCCGGCAGTCGCAGGGCTGGTTGCCGCGCTCCTCGGGTGGTCACTCGTCTCGCTTCTGCGTGCGCGGCGGCTCCCGGCTGCGCGGCCTTCGGTGATCGTCGATGCCGTCGCCTCCCGAGTTCCGAGCGCGTCGATGTCGACCGGTGTTCGGTTCGCGTTCAGGCGGGGTGGACGTGACTCGGCGGGGGCGCGAAGCGCGACGGCAGGCCTCGCGTTCGCCTGCGTCGGGCTCGTCGGAGCGTTGACCTTCGGGGCGAGTCTGAATCGACTCATCGACAACCCGCGGCGTTACGGGACCAACTTCGATCTCGGCTTCGGTCTGGGTGAGGATCAGCTCGATCCCGCGCTCACGGCTCGGTTGCAGGCCGACCCCGAGATCACGGGGCTCACGTACTACGGGCTGAGCGCGGCGAAGGTGCAGCACACGACGCTCTGGGTCGTCGGCTATCAGCCCGCCCGCGGGAACCTCGCGCCGACCCTCATCGCCGGAAGGATTCCCCGAACCGGTGACGAGATCGCACTCGGAAGGCTCATGGCGGCGACGCTCCACACGAAGGTGGGCGGCCGCGTCGACGTGGATCTGGCCGGCGCGCGACATCGATTCCTCGTGACCGGTCTGGTGATGGTCCCCGATCTCGCAGGAAATGGGGGCCTCGGCCAGGACGGCCTCGTGACCCTGCCGACCCTGCAGGGAATGGACCGCTCCGTCAAGGTCACCAACGCGTTGGCGGCCGTTCGACCGGGGGCGCCGCCCGGCACGCTCGAGCGCGTCTGGCGCCGCGCTCTCCAGTGGGAGTCGTCGGATCCACTGCCGAGTTGGCTCCGCTCGCGACCAACCGCGATCGTCAACATCATTCGCATCCGTTCCACACCTGCCCTGCTCGCCGGGGTGCTCGGTGCCCTCGGGGCACTGACGATCGCATCTGCGGTGTGGAGTTCGGTCGGCCGCCGTCGACGCGACCTGGCGATCCTGCGATCGATGGGGGCCGGCAGGGGGTTCATCCTCCGAGCGACGTCGTGGCAGGCGGTCGCGCTCGTGGTGATCCCCGTCATCCTCGGGCTTCCCGTGGGGGCGGCCATCGGGGGTCGGGTCTTCCGCCTGTTCGCGGATGCGATGGGGGTCATCAACGGTGCCGCGATTCCGACGACTGAGCTGGGCGGGGCCGTCGTGGCGGCGCTCCTCGTCGCCAAGCTCACGGCGTCGATCGCCGCTCGCCGAGTCGAGCACCGTACGCCGGCCGACCTGCTCAGACCCGAGTGAGTTCGAGGATTGCGGTCACGCCGACCGAAGCGCTTCTGCCGGCCTCGCTCGGGCCGCTGATCGGGCCGGGAAGAACGCGATGGCGTTGACCGCGACGAGCGCTGCCGCGACCAGAGCGAGCAGCCCGGAGACGGGAATCACGGGCGTCGTCGCAATACCGAGACCGTTCGCGATCAGCCGCCACACGAGGCTGCCGACGAGCAGACCGAGCGGAAGCCCGATGAACAGTCCGACTGTGGCGAGCGTCGTTGCCTGCCATCGGATCGCTGCGCGGATCTGACGACCGTCGAAGCCCAGTGCCTTCAACACGGCAAGCTCTCCGCGGCGTCGTCGCACGCTCGTGACGAGGGCATGGCCGACGGCGACGAGGGCGAGCGCCGAAAGCAGCGCGGCGAGTGCGCCGGGAAGCCAATTGACCTGGCGGAGGCGGTCGACCTCCACCGGGACAGTGGGCCCGATCGGCGGCTCCACGTAGGGGATCGCCGCGACCTGCCGTTTGACGTCCGCGAGCCGCGAGCCGAAGGCGGCACGACCGACGATGTAGGCCGAGCCACTCGCCTCGAAGTTGACGACCGCTTCGAGGCCATCACCGGTGAAGAAGGCGCCGTTGGCGAGCGGCTGCGGGACGTCGATCTTCGCGAACACGGCCTGTCCGACGATCCGGTAGTCGTGGCTGCCGGCGTTCCCGGTTGCTTGCACGCGGTCGCCGAGCCGCTTGTGGAGCTCCGTCAGCGTCGCCGACCCGAGCGCGATCTCGTCGCGACCGCTCGGTAAGCGCCCGGCGACGATCTCGGGGTCGATCCTTCCGCGGATCGACCTCCACGACCACGCGGTCACCGGGCGCCCGTCAAGTTGGATGCCGATGGAGTCGACCTCGGCCGCGGCGTCGAGGCCGGCGACGCGTGACACAGGCGAAGCGGGCTCGACGAGGCGATGATCGTCGGGGACGAAGGCGAAGTCCCACGTCCAGCCGTAGCGCGCGGGAGTGACGGCGAGATGGTCGAGGCTCGTCGTGACCATGAGAACGGACGCGACCCCGACTGCTCCGAAGATGACCGCGAAGACCGCTGAACGAACTGGGACCGCGCTGCGTCCTCGTCCCGAGTCGAGGGCCATCCGCACGCCGGTCGTGGCGGCCGGCGACAATCGTGCTCTGCTCGCGGCGCCCGAGATCGAGGTCCGGCTCGTCAGCGGCGCCAGTTCCGCGCCAGTTGGTCGGCTCGCTCGGAACGCGGCGAGGAACGCGATCACTGCGATGCCAACGACCACCGCGACGGCTCCGAGTGCGAGCACCGCCGAGTCGACACGTACGCCCGGGCTTGGCTCGGCGCGTTTCGCGACGCCGACCGGGAACAGTGGCGAGACCGCCGCGGCGCCGATCACCGCGACGAGGGCGCCGCCCACCGCCACCGGCACGGCTTGGAGCCCGCCGACGGCAATGCGCTGGGCACGGGTCACACCGAGCGCACGAAGCGTGGTCCGCGCTGCAGCGGTCATCGAGATCTCGCGACTCAGCACGATCGCAATGGCGACGAGGCCCGCCGCCGCGGCGACGCCGCCGAATACCCAGAGTGCCACTGACACTGCGTCGATGGCGCTCTGAGCACCTTGGGATTCGATGGCGAGATCCTGGACCTTGAACCGACTCGACTGGCCGAAGATCCGGTGCGCCGCAGCGGCGACGGGGGCGACATCGGGTGCCCCGCGACGTGTCCGGACCCGCAGGATCGTGCCGTCCCAGCTGCCGATACGGCCCTGGTACTCGTGGGTGAATGCGGGCGTCAGCACCAGCACGCCCCCCGAGGCGCCGCGGTCTCCGAGGTCGAGGGGTCGCCGAACGATGCCGACGACGCGCACGCGGAATTCCGGCCCATCAGGCGTGGGCTGCCCCGCGGCTGAAGCATTCGCGAGAAGTCTGGCGATCTGCTCTGGGCTGAAGGAGCGGCCGTCGAGATGGTCGCCGAGCCTCAGGTGCAGTTGTGCCGCCAGCGCTTCACCGATCGTCACCTCGTCGACGGCGTTCGGGTTCGCGGCGCGACCTGCAACGACGCGAGCGCGATCCACGGCGTCGCCGAAGCGAGTGTCGACCGCCTCGGCAATTGCCTGCAGTTGCGGGGCGTCGGGGATCATCATCGCCCCGCCGATCAACGGCGCGTACGACTCGACCCCTTCGACGCGCGAGAAGGCCTCGAGTTGCGCGGCGGTGGGCGTCCCGACCGAGATTTCGAGCTGAGAGCTTCGGCTGGAGGCGTTGAACCGATCCAGAGCGGATTCCGAGCGTCGAGCGCCCGCGATGGACGACAACACGACAGCCCCGACGACGCCGACCAGGAGCGTGACGACGATGATCCGACCGATGCGCCGCCGGATCTCGAGTCCAGCCAACATTCGCACCGCGCCCACCGTCGTCAACTCCGTCAATCGGCTCGGAGGAGCAGCGTCGTCGATGTGTTGGCGGCCGTGCGTGCGGGGATCGCGGCGACGAGGTTGGCGACGAGTAGGGCTCCGACCGCGATGAGCGCCACCGTCGCGGTGGGGACGATGGGGCGGGGCACCGCATGGATCTCGTTCGCGAAGAGGTCCCAAAGCATCCGGCCCGCGAAGATGCCCAGGGGAACGCCGATCACCGTGCCGATGCCGACGGCGATCGTCGATTGACATGCCACGACGGCGCGGAGTTGGGCGCGGGTGAACCCGAGCGTCTTGAGGAGCGCGAGATCGTGGCGACGTCGCCGAACCGATGCCATCAACGTCAATGCCAGGGCCGCGACGGCACCGGCGGCCAGGACCGCACCGAGGTAGAGCGGTGTGGTGGTCATCGACCGGTAGTTGATGATCTCGGCCGGCCGTTGCACCGAGATCACCTCGACGCCGTAGTTCGACGGCAACGTCAGATCGGCGGCGATCTTGTCGAGCGCTCGACGGGAGGAGGCGTTGTCAGCCGACGGCTTCAACCGCACGAGGATCGCCTCCGGGCCGGTCGGGACATTTCCGACGAGGTCTTTGTCCGCTTCCGGCATGAGCTCGTCCGACAGCAGTGCTCCCTCGCCCATCGTGGGGTGCCCGCTCCCCGAACCGCCGACTCCGATCGTGGGCATCGTCGCGGTCCCGACGACCCGGAGCTCGGTCGAGGTCGTCGAACCCATGGTCACGCGGACGGTGTCCCCGACGTGCTTGTGCAGGTGCGCGAGCGTGATCGCTCCGAGCACGACCTCGTGCGCGGACTCGAGGGCATGTCCCGAGAGGATCGGTGGCCCGACCTTCGCGTTCGGCCTGGATCCCAGCACGGGCACCTTCTGCCCGTCGAGCTGATAGGAGGCGAAGTAGATGCTCGACCACGCCGCGACGTCATGATCCGCATCGAGCAGCGCCCCCGACTTCTCCTCGGGAATGGCTCCGACGCCGCCGCCCCCGCCGAGCTCATAGGTCCAGTTCCAGCCGTAGAGCGGGGGCCGCGACACGAGAGCGTGCAGGCTCGTGCCGAATGTGAGCGTGGTGATCGCGACGCCAAGTGCAAGCGTGGCGCCGAGGATCGCCGACCGCATCGGTACTCGGTTTCGGCCCCCACCCGGTTCGAGCCCGAAGAGCAGGCCGGTGACCACCGGTACCGGGAGGCCCGCCGCGGCAGCCGTGCGCGCCGCGACAGAGCGTCGCGGCCTGACGGATCGCGATCGACGAGCGACGCGGTGGGGAGCGTTCCGAAACGCAAACAGGACACCGACCGCGCTGAGAGCGCCGACGAGAACGAAGATGCCGCCGCCGAGCACCGTCCAGTCGAACGCGATCCCGCGAGTGGGATAGAGGGGTCGAACGGGACCGATGGGCGCGAGCGGAGAGAGCGCAATGGCGACACCCGCGGCGAGCAACGAGCCGGCGACGATGGCCCCGATGATGCCGACCAGGCCATCGGCCGCGGCCATTGCCGGAGTGCTCCCCAGGGCCCGAAGCACGGTGAGTTCATCGGCGCCGGACCGAAGGAGACGACCGATCAGCTGACCGGCGATGAGCAGCGTGGCGAGTGCCGCAATGAGCCCGAAGACACCGAGCGCGATCGACTCCGGTTTGATCGCCCGCTCGGTCTTGGCGGCGCCGATCGACGGGATGTCCGCGTGGGCCGTGCTGCCCGAGTGGAGGCTCTCGAGCGAGGCCTCCACCGCGGCGACGTCTCGAGTGCCATGGTCGAGCTGCAGTGAGCTGTTCGAGTTCTGGGTGCAGCATTCGGTGAGCTGTCGCGTCAGCGCAGGGGTGAACAGCACGAACATCGAGTGCCCACTGTCGATGTCGTCCGCAACGACCGAGTTGTTGAACACGGCGATCCCGACGACGTGGAGATCGATCCGAAGGTGCGGACGTTGTGTCGGCGCTGGGATCCCGGGTTCGGGGTTCTCGGCGTTGTCGTAGAAACCCCACGGGATGATCGAGCCCGGGTGGAGACGGAAGTGCTCGGCGATGTCGGCGGACATGACGATCTCGTCAGTCCGCTCAGGGTTTGCCATGCGACCTTTGGTCACGGTGATGCGGTCCTGGTCGAAGTACAACCCGTCGACACTGCCCAGCACTGGCACGGAGAGGTTGATCCAACTGCCGTCCGGGTTCAGCGGGTAGGCGTCGAGCTCAGCGAAGCTCTCGACGTGCTTGACATGTGGCAGGCGCCGGATGGCGTCGACGATCACGGGGTCGTAACCGGTGGGCGCGCCATGGTCCGGGTCGTAGTTTCCGGTCCCCAGCGACAGGTCGGACGGATTGGTGCTCGCCAGAAACGCCGGATACGACGACTGCGTGCGCCGGGCCGTCGCGATCGCGCCCATCGCCAACCCTCCAACCAGCCCGACGAACAGCACCAAGGCGAGGTAGCCGCCCCGGCGCCGTGAAAACGTCGCGCGGAACCGATACCAGGCGGGCGAAGCGGCCTGCCGACTCATCCTGATGCCCTCACGTCACGTCTCGTCTCGACCCCCGCGCCGATGTTCGTGACCAGTCTCATCCGCCGCCGGTCGATCGCCAAGGGAGTCAGCTCGTGTGTGGACGGTGTGGTGGTACCACGACCTGAACGCGCGTGTGATCGACCAGAATGGCCCACGATGGCCCATCGGATCCGCCGGACAGCGAACAAGGCCTTGCGGTCGACGGTTGCGTTCGGCGCGAATCGGGTTGCGTCGAGCGAGCGGCTCATGAGCCTCGTGTACGACAACATGAACGAGGCCAACTTCGCGGGCATTTCTCATCACGAGGAGATGCTGAGCGACAGGGTTCGCGTCGATGCCTACCACCGTGCCATTCGACGAAATGTCGCGCCGGGAGACGTCGTGCTCGACCTCGGCACCGGAACCGGCCTGTTGGCCTTCATGGCCAGTCGGGCGGGCGCAGCGAAGGTGTACGCCGTCGAGCACTCCGACTTCATCGAGGTCGCCCGCGAGATCGGCCGTCACAACGGCTTCACGAACATCGAGTTCGTGCAAGCGAACAGCCGTGAGTTCACGCCACCCGAGCCGATCGATGTGGTCCTCCACGAGCAGATGGGCGACGAGCTGTTCAACGAGAACATGCTCGACAACCTTCTCGACGTCCGCGACCGGGTGCTGGCGCCGCGAGGCCGGATACTGCCCGCCAAGTTCCGGCTCTTCATGGAGCCCGTCTCGTTTCGCTCCGAGATGCGCGTTCGGCGGTTCCACAACATCGACCTTCCGGACGGGATCGATCTCAGCGCGATGGAGACGTCGACGGCGATGGCGCCGTACGACACTGATCGATTCGGCCAGTTCTGGGCCCGCCCCGGTGCCGTCGCCGCGACCATTGGCACCCCCGTTCCGGTCATCGAGTTCGATCTGGCCACTCTCGAGGCCGCAGGAGCACTGCCTCGACACCACGATCTCGAGCGAGTCTCGACCGTCGATGCGATCGTGGACGGGGTGTGCGTCTGGTTCGAGGCACAGTTCGACGAGGACACGACTCTGACGACGTCACCCCTTTCGCCCAACACGAGTTGGGGCAACCGTTTGTATCGCCTCGACCGCGAGATCCACAAGGGCGAAACGTTGTCGCTCCGCATCGACATGGAACGCCTCGTCGACGCCTCGACCTGGTCGGTCAGAGAGTCGTAGCGACGGTGTGATTCAGCCCGCCGAACGCGTGATCGTCACGAGTTGATCGGGCGCCACGCTCTCCGTCACCTGCGGCTCGGCGGCGCCCGGCCACCACACCTCGACGTGCACGGGCGCGGCGTCGGCGCCGAGACCAACGTGGAAGACCGGCGGCTTCTGGGATTCGTAGGACCCACCGGTGCTGATCCACCCCGTGTTCGATCGCGGTGCGTGGCCGGCGCCATTGGTCGGCAGGCCGGTCGTCACGACCACCTTCGATCCGAGCCCTTGGCGGTTGCCGGGGTGCGCAGGATCGTCGAGTCGGACAGTGATCCAGTGGCGGCCCGGCGGTGAATCGTTGCGGTACAGGATCGGAGGCGCACCGAAGTTTGCGACCAGCAGGTCGAGGGCACCGTCGCCGTTGAAGTCGAACGCGACCAGCGCGTGACCGACGGATCGGTCGACGATTCCCGCCAGCGCGGCGCCGTCTTCATGATGCGTCCCATCGCCAGTAGGCACCCAGAATCGCGTCGGGTCACCGTCGAAGACCTGGTACGCCAAACCCGTCTGCAGGTAGCCGTTCGTCTGCGCGAACTCGAGGCGTCCGTCGTTGCCGAAGTCCTCGATCGTCGCGCCCCATCCCCATCCACCTTCGCGAACGCCGTACTCGTCGGTGGCGTCGGCGAACGTCCCGTCCGGCTTGCTGACATACAGGCGGTTGCCCGAGCAGCCACTGTTCGACGCCCGGATCACGCACCGGCCCGAAGTCGTGCGCAGCGAGATCGAGCTGGCGAACCAGTCGGGCCGTCCGTCGCCGTTGACGTCGCGAACGACCGAGCCCATGCCGTTCTCGTCGGTGCCGGCGCGGATGGTGCCGGTGACGTCGACGAAACGATTGCCGTGGTCGTTGTGGAAGATCCGGCTGGTGCAGAAGTCGCCGGTGATGACGAGATCCGACCAGCCGTCGCCGTCGACATCGACGAAGTCGCCGGTGAACGCTGCGATCTGATCGAGGTGGAGCCCGAGCGTCGCGGCCGCGTCGCTGAAGTGGCCCGTCCCGTCGTTGTGGAACAGGCGGCTGCGATTCGGCCCCGCCACGTCGACGCGGTCGCCACCACGTCGACGGATCTCGGCCGCCCGGTCGCAGGTCGACTTCGGGTCGGCGATCGATTCGGCCACCGCCTGGCCGGTGTGACCGCCGAGGAAGGCCGGATCCCACTGCAGCACCAGCAGGTCGAGATGGCCGTCGTGGTCGTAGTCGCCGAAGGCGACGCCGTGGCCCTGCGCGCCGAGGTCGGCCGTGGTCACCGGCAGCGCGACCCCGCGTTGCTTCGTCTGGTCGGTGAAGTGTCCGTGGCAGTCGTTGATGTACAACGCCGCGTCGGCGGCACCCGCACCCGCGACGTACAGGTCGGTGCAGCCGTCGCCGTCGACATCGGCGAAGGCCGCGGCGCCGGAACCGCCACTTGGCGACGGCCCGCCGACACGTGCCGCGTCGGTCACGTCGGTGAAGGTGCCGTCGCCGTTGTTGCGGTAGAGCGAGTTCGGCAACCCGAGCCGCGTGATGTAGATGTCGGGCCTGCCGTCGTTGTTGTAGTCGGCGACCGCCGCACCCGAGCTCATGGCGTGCTCGCCGATGAGCGAGAGGTTCGACTGTGGCCGTGACAGTCCGGCCGCGGCGGTGACATCGGTGAACCGGATGCCTCCGAGTTGTGCCCGTGTCAGCTTCGACGCGCGATCGTCGAGCCCCCGCTCGCCGGTGCTGTCGCTGCGCGCCCCGATCGTGGTGACCGGTGCAGACGCCTGCGGCTTCGCGTCATCGCCACCGACGCGGATGGCGACGAGCACGACGAGCGCAGCGACCATGAGCACGACAGCAGCCAGTCGTCCTGACCCCCGATTGATCACGTGCCCAGCCTGTCACGCAGACGCGCTCACTTCGGAGCAGATGGACTTCCGGTTCGGTCGGGAGGTGGGGTGGCCGGACCGTGAGGTTGACCTTGAGCGGCGTAACAGTCGAAGTGGTAGTGCTCGACTCGGGCCCAGACGTCGTCGTCGTCGTACACATTGCAGATCACCTGGTGGAGCTTTTTGGCAGCCCGGAACCGAATCGGTTCGCCACACCGACGGCAAGCGGCATCTGTGCCGGTCGGTATGAGTCGCGTCACCGCTCGGCTTTTGCGGTCAGCCGCAGCGGGATTGGCGAGCAGGAAACCCGGGCGCTTTGTCACGATCTGTGAGTACCCGAAAGTGACTGCTGCCAGCCGAAGCGCGTTCCGGACAAGGTGAGAACGAAAGGCGGGCGAATCAGGTCGATTCGGCGTCGAGGAGATCCTCGAGGTTGGTGAGCGACAAGAGCCGCTGCGCCACGGTCGACGGGTTGCGCAGCACCAGCGACCCGCCGTCGGCGGTGAGCTGTCCACGCGCCTGCACCAGGACGGCCAGACAGGACGAATCCATGAACGTCACCTTCGACAGGTCGAGGACTACGTCCTGGCTCGGGCCAAGGTGCGGCTCGATGGCGTCGCGGAGACCCCCGCAGGTCGCGACATCGATCTCGCCCGAGACGTGGATCAGAATCCCCGACTCGAGCCGTTCGACGACCGTGGAGAACGTCGGTTCGACCGACCCTGAGGTCAGCTCAGCACTCATACTGCTCCAGGCGTGGCTCTGTGGAGCGTCACCGGGGTCTGGGGTAGCGCAATGTCTGAGATGCCGCTACAGCGAACGAGGCGCCGCTACCTCATGGCTCACGCATCGACGTGTGATGGTCAATCTGATCGCGTTCTCGCTCGATCAGTTCGTCGTCGTGAGCCGTCTCGATGTGCACCAGTAGGTCGTCCGCCTGCGGAGAACTCCGGATGAGCTCGTCGAGCTTGAGTTGCGTCGCGATCTGTTGGCGTCCCTGCGTGTGCTGAATGACGAACACCATCACCAGCGTGATCGACGCCGCCAAGGCAGAGAATCCGTCCTCCCATGCCGAGGGGAATCCGGCGGCGGCGAGCGCGACGAGGAACACAACGACGCACATCGCGACCGTGGCCGCCACACCCGCTCGCGCTGTCGCGTCGCCGACGACGTGGAGCACGCGGCTCAGGCGCCGGTGATTCGATGAACTCTCCATCGCGAAATGTCAGCCCACCGTGTCGAGGATGCTCGCGAGGTCGTTCGCGTGCTCCTCTTCAACGGCGGGGATCCCCTCGAGCATCACGCGAGTGGCGGGGTCGTCACTGGCGAGCCACCGAATGATCTCGTTGTACGACTCGATGGCGATGCGTTCAGCGGTCAGATCCTCCCGCACCATGTCAAGCAGGCCGGCGCCTTCGACATACTCGGCGTGCGATCGCTTGGTCAGCACGTCGGGGTTGAAGTCGGGCGCGCCGCGGAGCTGGGTGATCCTCAGAGCGATCTGATCTGCGTGGCCCTGTTCTTCGGCCGCGTGCTGCAGAAACTCCGCGGCGATCGGCGCCGTAGGCCTTGGTGATCGGACCGTCGTCGATCTCCTTTCGAGCGCGATCGCGGATGGACCGGAGGTCGGAGACGAAGTCGTTCATGCGACTCCCTGCCCGCATTCTCCGAACCTCATGCTTCACGCCGGAGCCTCAGGGCTCTGCAGGACTGTGCCAGGTGGATGTGACGGATTGTTCGGGGCGGCGTTCGCCTTGGAGTGCGATCGCGTCGAAGGCGCGTTTGTCGGCGTCGGTGAGTGGTGGTTGCACGATGCTGCGT
>JAYTFP010000025.1:0-9912 GCA_043734285.1 Acidimicrobiaceae bacterium | reverse complement strand
GACGTGGTCGTCTTCGGTGTCGAGGTCGTGGTCACCCGCCGCGCCCCGGTGGTCGTCGTGCGAGGAGCCCGGGTCGTTGTCGGAGCTTTCGGCACCGTGGTGTTCGGGATCGGGACGTACGGCGGGAAGTAGACCGACGTCGATGGCTCGCTCGAGATGGTGGTCGTGGTCTCGAGGTCGACGTTGTTGTAGTCCGCGTGACGGAACTTCGGCGGATCCTCGACGCAGCCCACGACGCCGAGCGCGATGACGCAGAGCGCGACGAGATGCACCCGCCGTCTCGCCGAACTCACCACTCCGTTCACCCTGTCTCCAACCCGAGGGGTCCACACCCGCAGCTGTGCATCCTCGAAAATGCAAGCCCCTCACTCCACCAAACCGTGCTCCAAAAGTCCATGGGCACTCGGAACTACCCCGGTGACTCGGTGCCCAACCGCACGCCGGTGGCCGCGGCAATCGCCTCGAGCCGGGCCCGACCGGTCGCTTCGTCGGGCTCGACATAGTTGCCCTCGGCCCACTCGTTCCAGCTCTTGATGAACACCAACTGGTGCTCGTCCGGCCGGTCCGCGACGAGCGCCAGCGCCCGGCCCACCAGCTCCTCGAGCAACTGCGGGTCGGGATCGAGCACGACGATGCCGTCTCGATCTGTTCGAGGAGTGTTGTCCCAGTTGGTCAGCACGCACGGGTAGCAACGGTCGGCCCAGTCGGCCATCGCCGGATCGAGGTGTGCGATCGACGCGTAGTCGAATCGCAACGGACCGCCGCGCACACGATCGACCAGACGCACCCAAGGAGGGCGCTGCACCGCGGGCGGGACGACGTCGACCTGGACCATCGCGTCGAGCGCTGCATTCAATTCGTCGCGGCGTTCGATGTCGTAGCGGCCGCGGCCCTGACCGACCAGATGCAGGCTGGGCAGGCCCGAGCGGTCTGCGAGCGCACGCCAGCGCTCGGCGAATGCGCCGATGTCGGGAATGTCGCCGGGACGGAACACGAAGAAGACCGGCGCGCCGTCGACCGTCACGTAGCGGGGATCGTGGAACGCGGATTCCAACGCGGCGAAGTGCGCGTCGTCGTCGACCGATCCCCCGTACCGCTGCTCGAAGATCCGCACGCCCTTCTTCGGGCCCCACACCGGCGCCCAGTCGTGATTCGCCCAGGCGAGACAGAACGGAAAGCCGGGCTCGCCCGAGTCGACCACCTCGGTGAAGGGCCGCTCGAGCAGGCGTTCGCCGAGGCTCCAATAGTGCCAGTAGCAGAACGCCTCGATGCCGTGATCGCGTGCGAGGTCGGCCTGCGCGATCCGCGTCTCGACCGACCGCAGGTCGTAGAAGCCGAGCTCGCCCGGGAGCTGCGGCTGTCGATGCCCCGGAAACAGGGGTCGTGCGCCGGCCACGAGGTGCCACTCGGTGAACCCGGGCCCGCTCGACAGGTCGTTCACCGGCACCGGATGGAACTGCGGGAGGTAGAACGCCAGGAGTCGCGCCATCGGCCGCAACGTAGCGTTCACGAGGCCCCCACGTAGACTTGTGAGATCCGACTGGGTCCGAGGAATGCGCCGCGGCAACGATGAACGACACATTCTCCGTCGTGATCCCCACCCGCAATCGGGTGGCCGAGGTGAGCGCCCTCGTCGATCGGCTCGAGCGCCTCGACGCCGCGCCTGACCAGATCGTCGTCGTCGACGACGGGTCCACCGACGGCACCGTCGCGACGCTGCGCGGACGCGGGCCCGGCGCAGTCCCGTTGGTCGTCGTCGATGGCCCATCCGACGGGCCGGCGAGCGCTCGCAACCTCGGCGTCGAGTCGGCGACGAGCGAGTGGCTCGTGTTCCTCGACGACGACGACGAGCCCGACGCCGACTGGATGTCGACGTTCCGTCGCCTGGTCGCCGACAGCGCACCGTCGGGCTCCGATCCTTCACACCTCTCGGTCGGATTCCGTGTGCGCCGCGACGGGATGCTGACCGACATGGGCATCGAAGACCTCGGGCCGGCCTTCGGCGACGCGCACGCCAACATCCTCGCGGGCACCTTCGCCGTGCGTCGCACCCGCTTCGACGCGATCGGCGGATTCCTCGACGGACTGCGCCACATGGAGTTCACCGAGTTGGCCCTTCGCCTGTTCGAGCGGTGGAGCCCCGGCGAATTGGGTGTCGTCGTCGAACCCGCGTCGCACCTCACGATCGTCGCCCGCTCGATCGCGGATCGGGTCTCGCAACATCCGGAAGTACTCGCCGAGACCGGCCTCCGCGTCCTGGCGACCACCGATCACCTCTGGCAACGCGACCGCCGCCGCTACGCCGACCAACTCGCCACGTTCGGCGTCGCCGCGATCCGAGCGGGCCGCGGCGCACTCGGGCGACGATGGCTGGTGAAGGCCTTCATCATGGTGCCCACGTCGTGGCGTCACGCGGCTCGCGCCGCGTTGTCACTCGTGCCGCCCCTCGCGCGCCGGGTCTGGGTCCGACCATGAAGCGGAGCTGGATCGCGGTCGACCTCAACACGGTGCTGCACGGCGGGCTTCCGCCGCTGTCAGTGCTCAGCGGTCGTCAGGCGACGCACGAGATCGCGGTTCGCTTCGGGCTCGTCACCAGCCAGCGCGTCCCGCCTGGTGGTCGTGTCGGCAACCTGTTGATGCAGGGTCTGGCTCGCATGCGGCTCGTTCCGTACGCCCGATCCACAGAGGTCGCCCGCATCCCGTTGACCGCGCTCGAAGCCCGGGCGGAGCGGCTCCGCGGGTTTCTGTCGCTCGGCTTGGCGCTCACCAGCGTGTTGCCGTGGCTCGTTCGCCCTGAACTCCCCGCCATTCAGCCGCACGGCGTGATCCGCGGCTACGACTCGGTGATGGTGCTGTTCGTTCTGTTTTTCAGTGCCGCCGTCCTCCTCCGACCGAAGGTGCGGGTCCGTGTCTCGACCAAGGACGCGCTGAAGGGAAGGGCGCGACTGCTCGTGCATCCTGATTTCGCCGCGGCGATCCCGCCCGGCATGCGTCGCAGCATGGGGAGCCGCAACGGTCGCATCACCGGTTGATGATCACAGGTTGACGGGCTCGCTCCACACCGCTCGGTACGCCTCGACCGACATGCAGTGCCACACGGCTTCGACGTGTTCGATGCGAACGTCGCCCGATCGCCCGTGGCGCTGACAACGCCGCGTGCCCTCCAGTGCGAGCAACGAATCGAGGTCGGCCTCGAACACGTACACCCAGTGGCCGTGCTCGACCACCGAGAGGTACCAGCCCTGATCGTCGCAGATCCAGGCCTCGCCTGCCTCGGCTGCGATCGGGATCGTCGCGTCGGCGCGTCGACCGAACGTGCCGATCACCTCGCCATCACCGACGAGCTGCACTTGACCGCCACGCACGGTCTCGACGGCCAGGAGGTGCACCTCGTGGACGGCCGCTGCGAGCCCGCGAGGCGCGAGCACGACCACGCCGTCTGCCTCGAAGACACGGATGTCGTCGCCCTCGATCACGGTCACGGCGCTCACCGTACCGCCCGCGTTCGGGCGGTCGATCCAGGCGCGGGCCCTGATCGCGCTCGGTGTCAGAGGGTCTCGTCAAGAATGGCGCCATGAGCAACACCCGACGCGACGCCGACGCACGGCTCGCCACCATCCGAGCACTCCTGGCCAAGGCCGAAGCCACGCCATTTCCGCACGAAGCCGAGGCGTTCACCGCCAAGGCCTCCGAGTTGATGGCCCGCCACGCGATCGACGAGGCGATGGTCTGGTCGCACGCTGCCGGCGCAGACCGCGCCAAGCCGGTCGAGATCCGCCTCGACATCCACCGGCCGTTCCTCGCGCAGAAGGCGATGCTCGTGCACGAGGTCGCCACGATCATGGGCTGCAAGACGGTGCGCTTCGTGGGCATGCGCGGCGACGCGACCGAGATCATCTCGATCGTCGGCTTCGCGCCCGACCTCGAACTCGTCGAGACCCTCGTCACCAGCCTCTTCCTGCAACTCACCGCGGCGATGACCGGCGGCTCGCCCTCGGGCCTCGCCGCGTCGTCGGTGGCCGCGTGGCGCCGCAGCTTCATCGTCGGGTTCAGCGCGACGGTCTGTCGCCGGCTGAGCGAGGTTCGCGCCGCGGCGGCGGTCGAGCACGAGGAGCAGTCCTCCGATGGTCCCGATCCGACTCGTAACACGCAGGGTCGGTCGCGATCGACGGCGCTCGTCCTCGTCGCGCGGGCCGACGAAGTCGACGATGAGTTCCACCGCCTGCACCCGCGCGTTCGACAGGTTCGCGTCGGCGTGGGCTCGTCGCCCGCGGGTCGCCGCGCCGGCGAGCACGCGGGAAGCCGCGCCGATCTCGGGTCGCGCCGGCTGTCGACGCAGCGGGCCTTGCCGGCCTGAGGTGTCGTCGCACGACCCGCAGGCCCAGCGCGTCGACGCGGCCGAAGAGTCGGTCATCGACGACGTCGGCCGACGCTTCACGCGCTGGTCGCAGGTCGAGCGCTTCGTCGACGGGGTGCTCGGCGACGACCTGTTCCACGAGCAGTTCGAGAACGCGCCGCTCGAGATCACGCTCGAGCGACGATCACGTTCCGCCACCGCATCGCTGGCCGACGCCGGGCGCGCGGTCATCTGGATCCGCGACGGGTCATGGGACGCGCTCACCGTGCTGCACGAGCTGGCCCACATCGCCCGACCCTCCGCCGAGCCGCACGGCCCCGTCTTCGTGGCCACCGAACTCGAACTCGTGCGTCTCTTCTGCGGGTTCGACGCGTACATCGCGCTCCGCGCCGCATTCGAGCAGCACGACGTGCGGTCGTGACGCCCCTTGTCACCCAGGCGTCAGCCCGCTCCCACCAACTCTTCGCTGACGGTCCACAGTCGGCGGGCGTCCTCGTCACGCTTGGCCCACGGTGAGGTGCGACCCGCCCGGCGCTTGAGCCAGTAGCCGCCCGTGCGGTCGAGATCGCCACCCTCGTCGGAGCAGGCCAACCAGACCGACGTGTCGGAGCCGCGTGACGGCTCGATCGAACCGATCGTGCTGATCGCCATCAGCATCGCGGCAATGCCTCGGGTGTCACCGTCTCGCCCGAAATGGCTCTTCACCACACCGGGGTGTGCTGCGTGCACGACCACCCCGTCGGGTCGCCACCGCCGCGCCAGCTCGTGGGTGAACAGGATGTTGGCGAGCTTCGACCGGAAGTAGGCGATCCAGCCGTTGTAGAAGCGGCTGCCCATCAGGTCATCGAAGTTGAGCCCGCCGATCGCTCCCCAGTGACCGACCGACGCGAGGTTGATGACCCGCGGCGCCGCCGCAGCCTTCACCAGGTCGGCCACCTCGTGCGTGAAGAGGAACGTGCCGAGATGGTTGACGCCGAACGTCGTCTCGAAACCGTCCGCCGTCTCTTCGCGGCGCGTCATGATCAGCCCCGCGTTGTTGACGAGCACGTCGATGTGATCGAGCCGCTCGTGCAGGTCGGCCGCGCATCGGCGGATCGACGACATGTCGGCGAGGTCGAGCGAGACCGCATCCACCGACTCGGTGTGAGCGCGCTCACGGATCTCGGCCACCGCGTCCGCCGCCTTCTGCGGGTTGCGACAGGCGATGAGTACCCGATCCCCCGCCGCCGCGAGCGCGACGGCTGTCTCCTTGCCGATGCCGGTGTTCGCGCCGGTGATGACGACATTTCGCTGATCCATCGTGCCGACACTATGGGTGCGAGCGCCCGATGGAAGACTCGCTCCATGAGTCAGGACGTCGCCGTGCCGACCTCGACCCAACTCGGGGTCTCGAACGTCAAGATGATCTGGCGCGGTCTCTGGCAGCGATGCCCCGCCTGCGGTGCGGGCCACACCCACCACCGCTGGTTCCGATTCGAGGCGCGTTGTCCGCGCTGCGATCTCCGGTTCGAACGGATCGCAGGTCAGTCGATCGGCTACATCGGCCTCAACATCATGTTGACCTTCTCGGCGACGTTCGCTGTGCTGCTCGGCGGCACCGTCATCTCGGCGCCCGACATCCAGGTCGTCCCACTGCTGCTTGCTGCGTTCGTGCCCGCGCTGGTGCTCCCGCTGCTGTTCACCCCGTCGTCGCACACTGTCTGGACCGCTATCGACCTGATCCTGCGGCCGTTGCGCATCGACGAGATCGACCCCCGCTTCGTGGTCGTGCCACCGCGCGCCTGACGGGCGAGCTCAGAGCGTCTGGTCGACCATGTCATCGATGTCGGCGATGAGACGCTCGAGCAAATCGGCGAGGTGCGCGACCTCGGTCGACTCGAAGCGATCGAACACGGTGCGCAGGAATCGTTGCCGCGCCTCGTCGATCCGGCGATGACGTTCGAGGCCGGCCGCCGTCGGTCGCACCAGGATCGAGCGACGATCGGTCGCGGACGCCTCGCGCTCGACCAGGCCGGCGTCGACGAGACGGGCGATCGCACGCGTCGCCGTCGACGGGTCGATGCGCATCATGTCGGCGACCTCGACCATTCGACAGGTGCCCCGGCTCACGAGCAGGTCGAGCGCGTCGGACTGACCCTGATCGAGACGGTCGTCGCGCTCGCTGTACAACCTCGTGCGGAGTCGGAACGTCGTCGTGCCGCGCCGCACATCTCGCATCGCGCGGAAGACACGGAGTTCGTCTGCCGTCAGGGTCGTCTCGCCGCTCATCGCCCCAGCGTAAGCGACTCGGGTCAACTATTGATTCACGCAAGCTCGGGCAGCGGCTTCCGGGTCGGGCTGCGGAGCTGCGGTGGCACCAGCGAGACCCTCCCTCGTACGATGGCGGGACTGTGAGACGCCGGACGAGCACTGCCACCGGTCTGAGCAAGGGAAGATCGGCGACATGAGCAATGCCAAATTCCGCGTCGGCTTCGTCGGCGCGGGTGACATCTGTCCGGTGCATGTCGAGGCCGTCCAAGCGCTCCGCGGGTCCGCCGCGCCGGGTGCAGCGCCCCATCCTGACGTCGAGATCGTCGGTGTCACCGACCTCGATCTGGGCCGTGCCGAGACGATCGCAGCCCGCTACGGCATCGTCATGTACAACTCGCTCGAAGCCCTCGTCGAGGCGGGCGCGAACGTGATCCACGTGCTCACTCCCCCGCACGTCCACGCCGATGTCGCCTGCGCGGCGATGGAACTCGGCTGTGACGTCTTCATCGAGAAGCCACTCGCCGAAGACGTCGACGACTGCGCACGTGTCGCCGAGACCGCGGCTCGCACCGGACGCGTCGCGACCGTCGATCACCTGTTGCTGTTCGATCCGGGCATCGAGAAAGCCGCCGCCGCGGTCGCCGCGGGCAAGATCGGCAAGGTCATCGGGATGGACATCATCCGCGGTGGCGAACTCCTCCCCTACGAGGGCGGCGCGTTGCCACCACACCTGCGCGACGCCGGCTTCGCCTACCGCGATCTCGCGGTGCACCACTTCTACCTGTTCCAGAAATTCCTCGGACCCATCGACGACGTGAAAGCCGAGTGGATGAGCCTCGGCGGCGAGACCGCGATCGCCTGGGACGAGTGGCGCACACTCGTGCGCTGCCGCAACGGCCTCGGTCAGTTCCAGATCTCGCTGAACGCGAAGCCGATCCAGAACCAGATCATCCTGCACGGCACCAAGGGCGTGCTGCGCATCGATCTCTTCTCACTGTTCCAGTCGACCCGCGCCTACCTGCCGTTGCCGAGGCCGGCCGAGCGTCTCTACAACGTCGCCGTCGAGAGCATCGGGGCGCTCGTCCAGGCACCGATGAGCGTGTTCAAGTTCGCGACCAAGAAGGTGCAGCGCCTGCAGGGCGTGCGCAACCACGTGGCCGAGTTCTACCGCCGGCTCGACACCGGCGAGGCGCAGGAAGTCACCCTCGGCGACGCGACCGAGCTCGTGAAGTGGAACGAGGTCGTGGCACGACAGGCGTCGGCCGAACACGCGGAGCGGCTCGCGAAGTTCACCATCGGTGAGCATGCCGACGCGCTCGTCACGGGCGCGTCGGGTGCGTTCGGGCGACACATCGTCGACCGGCTCCTCGCCGAGGGCAAGAGCGTGCGGGCCATGGTGCGGCGCATCCCCGACAACCCGCTCGACGGCGTCGAGTACTCGATTGGCAACCTCGGCGATCCCGACTTCGTCGACCGCTCGGTCAAGGGCGTGCCCGTCGTGATCCACTGCGGCGCCGTGGTGAAGGGCACCGAGGCCGACCACCGCGCCGGCACGATTCGCGGCACGCAGAACGTCGTCGACTCGTGCGCGAAGTACGGGGTCGAACAGCTCGTCTACATCTCGTCGATGTCGGTGATCCACTCGACCGGCGTCGACGGCGCGACCGTCGACGAGCACTCGCCGACCGAGACGCGCTCCGACGAACGGGGCGCTTACACCTTCGCCAAGCTCGCGGCCGAGGACATCGTGCGCGAGGCGGTCGAGCGCCACGGCGTGAAAGCCGTCATCCTGCGACCGGGCGCGCTGATCGGCGGTGGCGTCGCGCTCGCCGGACTCGGCGGCGCAATGGGCGGCGGCGCGTCTCGATTCCTCGTGCTCGGTGACGGAGAGGTGAACGTGCCGCTCGTCGACATCGACGACGCGGTCGATGCGGTGATCGACGCGATGACGCACGGCCTTACCGGCGGCGAAATCATCCAGATCGTCCAGAACGAGTCGTGGACCCAGAACCAGGTGCTGACCGCGCTCGACCCGTCGAAGAAGATCGTGCACGTCCCGCGTCCCGTCGTCTTCAAGCTCGGCAAGGCGACCGAGCCGCTGTTCGCGAAGCTCGGCAAGCAGTCGCCGATTTCCGAGTACCGCCTGCGCTCCGCGCTGGCGAAGATGACCTATCGCAGCGACCTGGCCGAGAAGCTCATCGAGTGGACGCCGAGGGTCGGCGTGCGTGAGGGGATCCGCCGCTACGCCGAGTCGTTGCGCCAGGGCAGCACTGAGCGTGTGCCGTCAGGCGGCACGCTCCATCGAGACAGCAATGCGTCGGCGGAGCCGACTCAAGGTGTTCAGCCGCGGACGACAGCCACCGAAACACCTGTCTAATGCTGAAGCCGGTCGAGCAACTCGAGAACATCGCGTTCAGCCCCAAACCGATCGAGACACTCGCACGGGTCACGCGCAGTCGAGTGCTCGCCAAGGTGCCGGCGATCGCCAGTCGCGTCTACGGCGGCACCGGTTGTGTATGCCAGGCATGCGGTGCGGAGTTCGGGAAGTTCGCGAGGACGCACCGGCCGGCACACTACGGCTGCCCGTTCTGTGGCGCGATCGACCGTGACCTGTTCCACCTGCTCGTCCTCGAACGGACGACCGACTTCTTCGACGGCTCGACCAAGCGCGTGTTGCACATCGCGCCCGAGCCGGTGCTCGAGCGCAAGTTCCGCGCGACGAGCGGCATCGACTACCTCTCCGGTGACCTCATGCGGCCGAACGTGATGGCCAAGGTCGACATCTGCAACATGACCTTCGAAGACGCGACCTTCCACGCGGCGATCTGCAGTCACGTGCTCGAGCACGTCCCCGACGACCGCACCGCGATGGCCGAGTTCGCCCGCGTGCTCGAACCCTCGGGCTACGCGCTGTTCGCGTTCCCGATCGGCACCGGCCCCACGATCGAGGATCCGACGCTCACCGACCGACGGGCACGGATCCGACGCTTCGGTCAGATCGACCACCTCCGCATGTACGGCCCCGACGTGGTCGACCGCTTCACCGACGCGGGGTTCGCCGTCACGACGGTGCGTCCGGCCGACATCTGCACGCCGGACGAGGCATCAAGATTCGGGCTCGACGCGGGCGCCGAACTCGTCGCCTACATCTGCCACCCGAGCTGAGCCGGCCGCGAGCTACCGCTCGTAGAAGGCTTCGATCTCCTTGGCGAACGCCGAGTGGACGCCGCGGCGCTTCAACTTCGCAGTCGGCGTGAGCAGGTCGGAGTCGGTCATCCACTCCTCGCCCAGCACCTTGACCTGCT
>JAYTFP010000024.1:0-20199 GCA_043734285.1 Acidimicrobiaceae bacterium | reverse complement strand
CGCGGAGATCCCCGTCGGCAGCGACCCGACCCAGGTCGCGGTCACACCCGACAACACCCGCGCGTATGTCACCGACCCGAATGACAACGCGGTCTATGTCGTCGACCTGGTGGCACGCAACGTCGTCGGCGCGGTCCCGATCGTCGGCGCCCGATCAGTGTTCGTGAACGGCACAATCGCCTGGGTCGGCGCCGGCACCGGAGGCCTCCAACCGACCGTTGTCATTCCCATCGACACCAACACGAACATTCCGGGCGCCCCGATCCCCGTCGAGCCCGACCCGACCAACATCACCAGCACCCGGAGCGGCGAATGGGTCTATGTGTCGAGCACCGCCACCCACATCATCAGCATCATCCACCACTCCGGCGGCCTGAACACCTTCGCCGGCGTCCTCAACGCGCTCAACGCACCCGCCGGGCTGGCCGCTACACCCGACGGCACCACCGTCATCAACGCCCTCTCCGGAACGTGGGACCTGGCCTCGATCGGCAGCCCCTCGAACTCGCTCAACGGCACATTCCTCATCGACCCCAACCCCGTCGCCGTCGCCATCGCCCAACCACCCACCCGCACCTGCAACACGTCAACCGGCGTGTCGACACTTCAATCCAGCTACAGCCCATCCGCCGCGCTCGGCATCACCGCCGGCCGTGCCCTCACCCGCCTCGACAACGTGCTCAGCTGTCCCAGCATTGGCGGCCCACAAACCGTGACCGTGACGACGACCACCACCACCGTGAACCCGTCCTCGTGCCCCACCCCGGCTCCGACTGCTGACGACTGGATCCTCCAGCCAGGCGAGAACAACCAGTTCACACAGTTCTCCACCCCGACCTGCGCCGCCACCTACACCACCAACACCCAACTCTCCATCGGCGGCATCAACGTCGCCAGCACGACCCTTACCTACACGACGGTGTAGCGCACGCGTCTGCCGCGAGTTCTGTTGTCAGTCTGAGGTTCCCCCGGTTTTGCGGAAACCGTCCGCCGAAGCGGGGGAACCTCATTCCGCGACCACATCAGTTCCTCGACTACCGAGAGCCGAATCGGCTAAGCGATCCAGGCCCAGCGGGGCTACGGAGGCGCTGCTGCGTTGATCATGGACGTAGCACCCAATGGTCGAGGATCGGACTGCTGCACGAGCCGGTGACATCTTGATCTGTTGTGCCGAGGGGTATTGCTGGGAGGATCGGGGTGGAATGACAGATGTCGCTTGTCTTGTCGTGGTTGCCGTGTGGCTCGGCTGGGGCCTGGTCGGTCGATGATGATGCAGCGGGTGCGCACCGGGTCGTGGGTCTTCGTGCGCCGGGTCGACGATTGGCGCGATCGGGAAGGTTGGGTCACGCGGCGGCGGCGGTCGGCCTGATCCTGGTCGGAGCAGGGGTCGTGTTCGGCATCGAAGGTGGGAGCCACACCTCCTGCAGACCCACGATCGGCGCTACCGCGAGTACACCCGCCCGGTTCGTCGCTTCGCTCCAACCAACGGGCGTCTTCACGGATGAGCACCCCGACAGGCGCTCGCCCAATCTCACGAGATTGAAATCGGGAACTCACCGCTGGCGGTGGTCAATTGCGCGCCGGTCATGGTGACAGGTGGTCGACCTTGGATCGTGAGGGTGTACGAGCCGTTGAGGGGTACCGATCCGAGATTGATCGTGATGAGGCATTCGGGCGCGGGAGCGCCGGAGGGTTGTTCGATCGTTCCGTCGTAGACATAGCCGGTCGCGATCGTTGTTCCTGACGTGTTGGTCAGTGTCGCGTGTGCTCCCATGAGGTCGGGGTGTGCGCTGTGAGTCGGTGAACATCGCGATCCGGTGATCCCTGTCCAGGTTCCGGCCAGCGTGACCTCGCCTCGAACCCGGATCGTCGGCGATGTCGTGTCAGGGGGTGTCGTCGGGACGGTCGTGCGCGATGGTGTCGTCGTGGCTGACCGTGCGGCGACGGTGGTGGTCGTGTGTGCAGGCCGGATCGTCGTCGGCGTCGCGCCAGCGGCGGGCTTTGGTTTCGTACGCGGGGTTGTCGACGTGGTCGGACCTGGGACGTACGGCGGGAAGTAGTAGGTGGTGGGCGGTCCGACGTTCCAGGTGGTCGTGGATGTTGTCGAATCGAGCGACGTGTCGCCGGAGCCGACGAAGTGGAGCTTCTCCGGGGGGTGGCTGCATGCAGCGCACGCCGCTGATGCGAGGAGAAGCACCCACACGGAGCGCGCTCGTTGCCGATGAGACATCACGCTTGTCCACCTCCCAGTGCGTTCGCTCACACTTCATCAGACGGTGATGAAAAAGTCGTCGCGGCCGACTCGCCACGCGAGACCGATCTCGGCGGGCGTCAGTGTTCGGTCTCTCGCGTCGCGTCGGAGGGCAGGGGGAGCGGTGCGTCGCGACCGATGCCGAGCGACTTGAGGTTGTTCTTCGAGGGATGGTTGCGGCCCGCGGGACCCGAGGCGACAGCGGCGAGGAGGTTCGCGGTGATGCGTTGGATCGCGGCCTCCGGGTCGCCGGCCGATGGTCGACGCGCCGAGGTGTCAGCAGCGAGGCGGGGGATCCATCCGAAGGTTCCGGTGGCGAATACGCCGGCGCCGCTCGGCGCGGTGTACCAGGTGACATCGGAGTAGCTGTGTTTGCCGTTGCACACGACCGGCGAATGGCAGAGCACTTCGATGTTCGGTGGTGTCGGCGCGCGCAGTGACACCCGGTCGTACTCGTTGCCGACGAGGTGCGCGAGCTGATCACCATCGCGCAGACCCGAGCCGTCGAACAGCCAGCTGCGCGCGTTCACGATCACCATCGACGCGTCGACGGGATTCGATTCGTAGTAGTCGCCGATCAGAGAGCTCTCGGGATCGCTCGACGGTGCCACGCGCCAGTTCACTGTCACTTCGGACGGGTCGGTGAGCAGGAGCGGGTCATCCTTCGCGACCCGGTAGTTGACTTGCTGACGGTGCGGGCCGAGCGGCGAGGGCTCGAGGCGGATCTTGCGGAAGCACGCGTTCGCTCCGAAGAACACCAGATTCACTCCGCTGTCACGCGCGGCAGTAACCGCTTTGCGTTGGGCGGTCGAGTAGTACTCGTCATGGGCGAGCGACACGAACGCGGCGTGGTTGGTCAAGCGTGAAGGTGTCTCGTGGACGTCGATGTTCGTGCGGTACGTCACGTCGAGTCCGTGGCGTTCCGCGAACAGAATGAACTCGTATTCTCGGCCGAAGAACTCGCCCGAACCCTTGCGGTAGTACGGACGGTCGAAGCTGACGACTTTCGACCGTCCCGACGGCTTGCCGTCGACGCCCTGGTAGAGGCTGGCGCCGCCCCACTGGTTGTACGCCTGCCACGTCGTGACGGAACTCTGCACCAGCAGTGCCGCCCGCGACGCGTCGTCCCGAACGACCAACGGCACATAGGTCTGCCCGCCGTCGGACGACACGAGCTTGAGGAGATACTGACCTGGCGGCCAGCCCGTGTCGCAGGTCACCTCCAGACTCGGTGTCCACGGCGCGTGCCGCATGTTCGTGAACGGGTCGGTCACCGCGTCAGGCTGCCTCGTGCCCTTCTGCGTCGGCGACGTCCACACCAGACGCGCACCGTGGCCCTGGTACCAGCCGATCCGGTACGCCTCGACTCGCCACTCGGGCGCATCGGTCGACACGAACAACTGCACCGAACCACCTGACGCGACGCTGGTCGCGGACGCGAACCCGCGGATCTTGTCCCACACGACCGGGTCGGCGTCGGGCACCTGCCAGCCTGCCGCACCGTGCAACTGATTCTCGGCCACGAGCCATGAAGCGGTGGGCGTGAGCAACGGCTCGACAGCCCGCGGCGGTGAGTTCGACCGCAGGTGCTTCGCCGCCGACTTCGCGGAGCAGCCGTCGATCAACCCGGTCGCCGTCGCCAGACCCGCGAGACCAACTCCCAGGAAGCCTCGACGCGACACAGACCACTCATTCATCGGGCGAGGACCATAGACGTCGTCACCCCGATCGCTGCCGCGGCGCCCGTCGTATCGGGCGGTCGGGGATCGAAGGCCAGGTGTCATTGAGGTCCCCACCGAATCAGGTTTTCGTCTGGTCGCGGGGGACTCCAGCTCGCGGTCCGATTTTCAGAACTGCTAACGCGGCGGCAACTCCGCCAACTTGTCCTCGTCCGTGATGTGCCTACCCATCGGCACCCCGTCGAGTGAGTAGTCGATGTGGAGTTGCTTGCGCTGCTCCGGACAAAGGTCAACGATCCCGATCGCTCGATGGGACGCGAGCACTGCCAAACGATTGTCCCTCACCTTGCTTCTCGCCCAGTCCGTCACAACCGTCCCCGTGGATCCCCAGCCGTACCAGGCGGCATCGATAGTGAGCTTGCGACGCTCGGTGATGGCTGGTCTCCTACCCCACCGATCCATGATGCCGATGAAGCGATGCACGCCAAACAGGAACACGGGGATGACGGCGGCGCTTACGACCCCGCAGGAGATGACGAGCCCCTCGTGCCTGTCATGCCCCGAAGCGAGCGCCCCGATGCCAGCAATCACCGCGGCGATGATGAACAGCGGCATGACGACGGCCTCTACGAGTTTCGCGAGGCCACTTCGCCGTTCCACCGGTCCGACGCTAGCCAGTCGACGTCGGGTGTCGTCGTCGGACATGCATGTCGTTCCTGTCGGCACGCCTCGGCTGTGACACGGCGCGAGAAAAGAAACGCGACCTGGCCGCGAAGACGCGCGAGTGCAGATCTTCGGTTAAGTATCTCGGGCCGCGTTCCGGCGACCCGGGGGCTGAAGCAGAATGCATGCGTGGGCGGACCGAGCAATGACGCGGGACCGGTCGAATATCGGACATGGCCGCCGACATTGCGTTGGCGGCTCCACCGCCTCGTTCGTCGACTCGTTCGTCGTGGCCGAAGGGGAGCCCATAGGGCGCGTGTTTGAGGATTTCTTCGACGCCTTCTATGCGGCGCTAACTTCACGGCTTCCCGGTTTCCGTCGGCCCTGCTCAAGTATCGCCACTGATACGACTCTCGCGAGGCGCGTTGCGCATTGAGTTCCTCTGGTCTGCTCCACCTCCTGTCGCGACACCGCAGCGTGGTTGGCGCCGTCGGGCTGATTTCGCTGATCGGCCTTGTCGCTGTTCTTGTTGAATCACCGCCCACCTATCGTGCGGCCGCATCGGTCGTGCTGGTGAACCCGCCGGTGGTGCCAGCGGCTCCGCCGAATGGTGAGGTGCCCGCGGCGTCTCAAAACGCGTATGTGCAATTTCGCGACCTGTCTTTCGTCGCCGACATTCTTGTGCGCATCTTGAAGAGTGAGGGCCTGATCAACTCGCTGAAGGCGAAGGGCCTTGTTGGCACGTTCGAGATCGCCGCGAACCGCGATTTCTATCGAGGACCGATCCTCGACCTGGCATGCGAGTCATCCTCAGCTGCCACCGCGATCACCGACACGAATCTGGTCATCGGCGAGATCGAGGCGCGTTTGTCGGCCCTCCAGAGCAAGGAAGCCACTGACCGTCGTTACTTCATCACGACGCGCACGATTGTGGGACCTGATCGCGCGACCACTGTTCTGACAAACTTCGCGCGAATCCTGCTCGCGGTCGGCGGCGTGGGTCTCGGACTCACAGTGGGATCGGGCCTGCTTGCCGAGGTACTCGAACGTCGTCGCACCTTGCGCCATGACGTGTCGGTTATCGCACCATCGACGACGGCGCCGGCCGGGCAGCATGTGATTCCTCGCCACCCGACCCACGGTCAGTGAACCCCGAGCGCGTCCCATCACCAGGCGGATGATTGCCGCTGAACCTGCAGCAGACCCGTCTGTACTTCGACCCGGCAAGAGCTGACCCGATGGCTGTCCCTTCGGTAGCGACTCGGTCGCACGAGGGCAGCCGGATCGACCGTCCACCTCGCCACTGCCGTTGACTTCACGAATCGCCGGACGGTTCCGACGGATTGTCGAACCGATGGGCTGGAACCGACGACCTGAGGTCGCGCTCCCTCATTTCAGAATTGGGCCTTCACGACTGGTTGCAACGCCGATTCGCACAGCAGAGCGCGGTCGATCTTTCCGTTGGGCAGCCGGGGCAGCTTCGGTAAGAAGATGACGGCCGCCGTCGTGAGCGCGATGGTCCCTGCCCACTCGACGAGCGCGGCTCGGACGTCCTCGGTCGTGGCGTCCTCGTCGACTGCTCGTGCCGACTCGCACCAGATGAACAGCTGATCGTCGTGCGCCGTCGCCGCGGCCTCGCGGACGTCACGATGGCGCTGAGCGATCATCTCTGCTTCGGCGAGCGAGATACGAACGTCGTGAACCTTGGCGAAGTGGCTCAGCCGCCCGGTGATCTCGAGCTGGCCGTCGTCAGCCAAGCGTCCACAGTCGCCGGTCGCCAAGGTTGTCCGACCGTCGATCTCGACGATCCGCGGACCGGAACTCGATTGCGACGACTCGAAGTCCATCAGGTAGGGGGTCGTGACGAGGATCTCGTTGGTGGCCTTATCGAGCGTCACGTTCACGTTGGGTATGGGATGGCCGACTGACGCGGGATTGGCCACGAACTGTTCGTGGGTCGAGATCGAGACTCGCTTGCATTCGGTCATTCCGTACATTGAGCGGACCTGACAGCCGGGCCAAAGATCGAGCAACTGTGCGGCGATCTCGGTCGGGAACGCGGCGCCGGTCGAGGTGAGCAGGCGCAGACTCGCCGCCCGCACTTTCGCCTCGGGTAGCCCTGCGATCAGACGAAGCTGGCTGGGCCCAGCGGCGAGCATCGTCGGTGGTTGATGCTCACCGCCGACGAGATGTCCGAGGCTGAGGTAGTCGCCTTGAATGACGCACGCACCGCTCCACGCTGCCAGGACGAGCTGATTGAACCCGTAGTCGGAATGGGCCGGCGACGGGCTGAGGATGCGGTCGTGCGGGCCGAGACCGAGCACATTCGCGATGGAGCAGGAGACCGCCGTGAAGCGTTCGTCGGGGCAGGACACGAGGCGGGGATCACCGGTCGATCCGCTCGTGCTGAACACCAGCGATGGCGCGGCGTACTCGACGCCCGATTCGCGGCGGCGACCACGCAATTGAAGGACGAGCTGATCGATCTCGTGGTCGAGCAGATCCGAGTTGGGCGAAGGCGCGACCGGGGTCCATGCGTCCGTCTGCCACAGTGCGAGTGCGCGCTCGGTTCGGCCCAGTTCGGCCGAGGCCAGCAGGGCCACCGACGCGCCGGCGCCCTGAAGCCCGACCACCAAGGGCAACGCCTTGAGTCCCGGATCTCCGCACAACGCGATCAGCGCCCCGGCGCCCTCGCGACCGATTCGTCGGCGGATCGAACGAGCGAGAGAGTGCACGGAAGCCCACGACATCGTGTCGCGGCCGTCGGCTAATGCAGGTCGATCCGGGTAGGTCCGCGCGTTTCGTTCAACGAGCTCCGCAAGCCTCATGCGCTCAACCGGCCCAATACCACGCAACTCCATCGGCGGCGCCGAGCCCGAAGTGAGTCCCGACGGCCCAGTGGCACCGCGTGGAGAACGTGACCTTGGTCGGGGAACGTGCGCGGGGACGTGATCGTGTTCGAGGCCGACAGTGAGAAGGCCAGACTTCTCAAGTCGACGGACCACGCAAACCTCGGCGTCCAGAACGAGACGATGCCGTCGGGCACTGTTGCGTTGACTCGGGCAGCAGTCGTCACTGTCACGCGATGAATACCCACCGTCGTCGCCCGACCCCAGGTTGTGGAGGACCCGGCTAACGCCGACAACGCTGGAACAGGCACTCGGACTCTGCGACGGCGTCTCATCGTCGAACACTCTGCCGACCTGCGGTCTGCGTCAATGCAACAGAACACTGGCGTCTTCAGACGTCGTCGAAGAGTGCTCGGTCGATGACATCGGCGACCCAGGATTGCCATTCGGACAGCGTCCAGCCTCGCTGGGTGACGAGGAGTTCGTAGGTGGCGCTGTTGACGAGCGCGAAGAACGTGTCCACGGCGTGATGTCGGTCGATACCGGCGCGGAGCGGACGGTTTTCGATCAGGAGGTCGACGAGACCTTCTTGGGTGCGGTGACGCCGTTCGTGGTCCTCGCGTATCAGCTCGCGAGCGGCGGTTTCGGTGGCTGCTGCGTCGCGCAGGACCTCCTTGAGCGGGGCAGTGCGTGCAGCGATCTTGGATGCGCCTTCAACGATCAGCCGTAGCTGGCTGTCTCGGTTCTTCTCGCGACGCGCGTCCTTGACCCAGTCCCGGTCCAGGACGGCGACAGGCGTGTCGTCGCCTGCGACCGTGATGTCCAAGGCGGCAGCCAGCACCGCGTGCTTGGTGCCGAACGCCTGGTAGACGGTCGCAGGCGCAACGGCCGCCGCCTCGGCGATGGCCTGCACGGTGGTGTTGACGTACCCCTTCTCGACGAAGAGCCGACGACCCGCTTCGATGATGCGCTGGCGGGTCTCACGGGCGCGGGCCGCTCGCCGTTGCCCTGCCGCAGTCGTCCCCTTGACCGGTTGACGCATCAATGAGAGTGTAACTCTACAGAGTTAAACTCTGCAAAGATCTGAGACTGACCGAGCGGACGACAGACGAGGAGTCGCTCCGCAAGACGAGGGGCGTGGAGGTTACCCATGACAGCACGATTCGTGATCGCGGCGAGAGGCGACGACGCCGTCGACAACGGGATCGTCCAAATGAACCTGTTGCTGGAGCCAGGTCGTGCCGAGGGCTTCGCCATCTTTGTCAGCACCTTTCCGCCGTTGGGGGGCGGACCGCCGTCGCACCACCACGATTCTTACGACGAGGCGTTCTATGTTCTGAGCGGTGAAATGGAGTTCCGTGTCGATGGCGAGACCGCGCGGGTCTCTGCCGGATCGATGGCATGGGTCCCACGCGGCGCCACCCACGCCTTTCGCAACCCTCACACCGATCCAGCCCGAATGCTCGTCGTGACGACACCCGACGCGATCGACCTGATCATCCGCATGCCCGAAGGTCTCCGTAACCCCGACGCGATGCAAGCGCTGTTCGCTGAGCACGACTCGCAGGTCGACGGCCCGCCCCTCGGTTGAGTTGGGTAGGACCCGCGCACCGGCGTCGGCGCTCATGGGTCCCGCTCGCGTGACTTCTAGCGCGGTTTGGATGTCGAGCCGGGCTGGGGACGGCTGTTGGATGAGCGCCACTCGGCCGTGCGGCCGGACGCACCGATCAAGAAAAGGTAGTGACGAAAGAAGAAACGATCAACCCCGGGTCTGCTGCAGGTTTGGTCGTCAGTGGTTGCGCTTGCGCTCGCATCGCGCCGACCGCCGCCGCTCGGAAGCAGCGACACCTGACGGCCGTCGCCGACACGCAGCGGACGCACATCGTAAGCAACAATTGCGCGGCAGCGCCTCACGGTCGCGGACCTCGCCGACGATCGCGATGTCGGGTGCCATGCGCAGGAACCCGCTGACGAGCCGTCGCAGGTCGACGGGTGGGCGATCCGCACGCGCCGCTCGTGTTTGCATCGACGCCACATTCGCGAGCGGAACGTCGGCTTCGAACACTTCTTCGGCGATGACCACCCGCAGCGCGGGGTCGAGCTCTGCTGCGCAGCACGACAGCAAGGTCGTCTTGCCCGAGCCGGGCGCGCCGGCGAACACGATCGAGCTCTTCACACGCACGCACGCCGCCAGGAATCGGGCGGCGTCCTTGCTGAGCATGTCGTGTTGCACGAGCTGGTCGAGCGAGGTGAACGTCACGCCGGTGAACTTGCGGATGTTCACCATCAGGTGACCACCCCGGGCGAGATCGCCATGGACGATGTGGAGGCGGGCACCGTTGTCGAGTTGCGCGTCCTGCAGGCCCTCGGTCGGGTCGAGCTTGCGGTGCGACATCGACGAGTCGTCGAGGATCTTGGTCAGCGTCCTCACGACGTGATCGTCGTCCTCGAACACCTCGTCGTGGTAGCCGTTGATCCCACGGTGCCGCTTCACGAAGATCTCGGCCGGCGCGTTGATCATGATCTCCCACACGTCGTCGTCATCGAGGAGCGGCGTGAGCGGGCCGTACTGTGCGATGTTGCGGAAGGCGCGAGTCGCAATCGTCGTCGGCGACGACAGCGGGTACGGCCGATCACCCCGCTTGTGGTCGTCCTGCCAGCGATCGACCTCTGCGTCGATCAGGTCGCGGAGCCGTTGTTCGCCCTCGTCGTTGCCGAGGTCGAGTGCCGATTCCTTCGCGCGGTCCTGCACCGTCCTCTCGATCACCTGGAGCGGTGTGGTGCCCACTGCGGCCTCGGAAGAACGC
This sequence comes from Acidimicrobiaceae bacterium, assembly GCA_043734285.1. Lineage (GTDB taxonomy): Bacteria > Actinomycetota > Acidimicrobiia > Acidimicrobiales > Microtrichaceae > JAYTFP01. Next base: position 9,950 of record JAYTFP010000024.1, on the reverse strand, counting down.
GGGCGGGCCGTCATGCGGTGCGCCGATTCGACCGGCTGATCGGCGCGAGCGCCCGCACGCGCACCTCGGGTCTGACGGAGGGGCCCTCGCCGTGCTGTCGAGCGAGCACGGCGCCGACGGCGGAGGTCAGTGGCGCGACGAGCGTCGCTGGCATCGAGCCGCCGATCCGGTGAATCGCCTCGAGTCCGCGCCGTTCGCCGATGAAGACCGGCGCGGTGTCGGTCGCCTGCTCGGGGCTGAGTGAAGTGAGCGCGGCAACGATGTCGGCACGCGCACGCGGTGAGCGGGGCGCACGGTTGATCACATACATGACGTGGCTCGGTTCGACGCCGAGTTCGATGAGGTCGACGGCGATACGAACCCCGGAGTGGATGCCCCTCAGCGTCGCGTCGGCGACGATCACGCAGACATCGGCGGTCGACGCCGCCTGCCGCGCTGCGCCGTGGCGCTCCTCGACGTCGACGCTGCCGGTTGCGTCCTCACCGTCGAAGTCGGCATCGATGTCGGCGATCACGTGACGGAAACCGACCGACAGCGATCGGAGCGATGCTTCGAGCGCGCGCGGGCGGAGGGCTGTCCAATCTCTCGAGCGGCGCACGCCGAGCAACAGCAGATAGCCGCGGGTGTCGATGTCGTAGAGCATCCGACGGATGGTCGCCACCGACGGACGACCGCCGTGGTGCGCCTCGACGAGCTCCTGGAGCCCGGGCACGACGTCGCCCGTGTCGTGGTACATCGCGAGATCCGCGTGCAGCGAGAGGTCGGCGAGCACGACAGCGCCACGGTTGACCGGCATCGCCGCGAGTCCCTGGGCGAGCGCCATCGCCATCGTCGAGCTACCCGCGCCGCCGGGGCCGCACACCGCCGTGGTGTGTCCCTGCCACGCAGCGATCTCCTCGGCGCCCAACTCGAGGAGCCCGGCGGCGTTCGGCGGCGCGACCAGCTGCACGGCCGTGGCGTGTTGCGCGAGCGCTGCGACGAGTTCGGCGCGCTCGAATCGGTCGGGGAGGACCTCGGCGGCACCGAGCGAACGCCAGTCGCGTTCGACCCGCGGGTCGTCGATGATGATCGAGGGCACGCCATGCTCGCGCGCCTGGTCGATGAGGTCGCGGTCGATACCCGGAGCCCCCGCGTCGAGGATGAGCGCCGAGACGGCGCGGCCGCTCGCCAGTCGCGCCTGCACCTCGGACGGACTGATGCACTTGATGAAGTCGATCGGGACGGCGGCCGCCTGCGCCCATCGCGCCACCTCGGCGAACCACGGGGCGCGGACTCGCGCGAGCCCGATGACGACGAAGCGATCCGAGCTCACCCGCCGGCTCCCTTCGCTCCGGCCGGCGCGATCGTCGTCGATGTGTCGAGCGTCATCGCGCTCGCGCCGACGAGGGTCACCGTGCCGTGCGCCTTGGCGTCGATGATGCGACGGGATGCATCCTCGTCAGGTACGACGAGCGTCACGGTGACGCGGGCAGACGAGCCGCCGACCGCGACATCGCTCGCATCACCGAGGCCGTCGACGTTGGTGATGAGCGCGTTGCGCTCGATGACCGACGCCGGTGCATCACCCGTCGGTGTCGAGACGACGTCGACCCGATCGCCCGGCTCGATCCGTCCGCTCAACGCCTGGGCCGGCTCGAGTTCGATCGACAGACGCCGGCCGCGCTCGGGGAGGATCCGATCCGCGAGCGCATGGCGTTGGATCAGCGTGCCGTTGCTGACCGCGATGAGCGCGAGTTTGCCGATCACGTCGTCGGGCCGGGTGAAGGCCTGTCGAGCGGAGTCTCGATAGAGGACCATCGGCGCGAGCGCGAGGTCATCCGCGGTGATCACGCGACCGGCCGGGATGTCGGCGCGGGCGACGAGATAGTCGATCGTGCGCACCTTCGTCGACGAGCGGTACGCCGCGAGGAGACCGAGCACGGCGATCACAACGAGGAGTCCGCCGATGATCGCGCGACCGTTCGGCACATTGCCGGTCTTCAGAATCGGACGCGAGCGCGCGGACTCCGCGTCGCGCTGCCGATGCTCGTTCGTACCCGCGTACGCATCTCTCGCCGTTGTCGTCATCGCCGCCCACCAGATCCCGTGCACCAACATGCATCCTCGCCGCATGTCAGTCCTTCTCGTGCGGGCAATGTCTAAACGACATTCGAGAGCGCAGGCAAGGGGTGATCTGTGTAGGGTGAGGAAACCTCACGAGGGGGGTTGCCTCGTGGTGGATCTCTTCCTCTCCCGGCCGGGCACCGTCCGATCGGGTCCAGCGGTCTGCTTCTGTTTGATGGCCTTTCCTGACAGCATGAGTAGACTTCCGACCGACATGACATCACCCGAAACGCGATAGGTTCACATCTCATGAGCTCCTCATCCGGCATTGTCTGGCTCAATACCGCCGAAACCGCCCGTCGCCTCGGGGTCACGCCCAGAACCCTCTACCGGTTCATCGACGAGGGGCAGCTGCCGGCCTACCGATTCGGCCGTGTCATCCGCCTGAAGGAAGACGAAGTCGAGATCTTCATCGAGAGCTGCCGCATCTCGCCCGGCACCCTCGAGACGGCCGAAACTCAGAGCGACGCCGAGAAGACGATCTCGCTCACCGACTCCAGTCGCGCGTAGAAAACGCCCTGGCCCGCGACGCCGGTCAGCGTCACGACATCGGTTCCGACTGCTCCGACGCGCCCGCTCCAGGTCGTCGCACCCGCACGGATCATCACCGCGACATCACGGTCGGCCAGCTCGGTCAGCACCTCGGTCATGGTGATCGTCGGCAGCTCCTGCGCCTCCCCGATAGCGAGTTCGGCATCGTCGCCGATTGGCCGTACGGCAGCGATCGCCGTGTGGCGCAAGGCGATCGTCGTGCCTGCGCCGTCGGTGCCACGCAGGGTCGACACCACGACGACCTCGTCGCTCAATCGCTCGATCCGACACATGTGGCGGCTGCCGATGGCCGTCTCGAGTGCTACTTCGACGCCGCGTCGCGACAGCTCGGCGAGCACCGAGACGAAGGTCGTCTCCTCGGCGAGGATGCGGCGCGACTGCCTGGTCTGGCGCCGCTGCCGGGCTGCAGCTGCCGCCCGCGCGTCGGCGAGGTCGCGATCGAGATCTCCTGACATCACTACACTTTCGGCTGAACATGACTGAACCTGAGCGGGTCGCCTCGCCACCCACCGATGACCGCGACGACAGCGGCGTCGCGACATCACCCACCCTCGTGCACGTCCCCGGCAATCACCTGATGGCACAACTCCTCGGGGCGAACGACGAGCTGCTCGACACGATCGAGTCGGCGTTCCCCTCCGAACGGATCATCGTGCGCGGCAACGAGATCTCGGTCGAGGGCGAGCAGGCCGAACGCGTCGGTCGACTCTTCGAAGAACTCGTCGTGCTCGCAGAGCGCGGCATCAAGGTCGATGCCGAGGTGATGGGTCGCACGATCGAGATGGTCACCGCCGACGAACGCCCGTCCGAGGTGTTGTCGACCGACGTGTTGCGTCTCGCACGCGGCGGATCGGTGCGCCCGAAGACCGCTGGGCAGCGTCGCTACATCGACGCGATCGCCGACAACATCATCACCTTCGGACTCGGCCCTGCGGGCACCGGCAAGAGCTGGCTCGCGGTCGCGATGGCGACCGTCGCGTTGCAACGCAAGCAGGTCGAACGGATCGTGCTGACCCGGCCCGCGGTCGAGGCCGGCGAACGGCTCGGATTCCTGCCCGGCGACCTGATGGCGAAAGTCGACCCATACCTCCGTCCGCTCTACGACGCGCTCTACGACATGGTCGGCGCCGAGGGCGCGGCTCGTCTGCTCGAGCGCGGCGCGGTTGAGGTCGCGCCGCTCGCGTTCATGCGCGGCCGCACGCTGAACAACAGCTTCATCATCCTCGACGAGGCGCAGAACACGACGCCCGAGCAGATGAAGATGTTCCTCACTCGTATCGGCTTCGGGTCGCGCGCTGTCATCACCGGCGACACGACCCAGGTCGATGTCGCGGGCGGCCGCTCCGGTCTCGGCGGCCTCGAGAAAGTGCTCACCGGCATCGACGGTCTCGCCTGGGTGCATCTCAATCAGAAGGATGTCGTGCGGCACAAGATCGTCGCCGACATCGTGTCCGCGTACGAGCGGGCCACGCCCCCTCATGAGTGACGGTGTGACCGTGACCGTCGTCAACCAGACCGATGACTCGATCGACGGCGATCGGTGGGCGGCGCTGGTGCGCGACGTGCTCGTCGATGAAGGCGTGGTCGCGCCTGCCGAGACCACCGTCGTCTTCGTCGACGTCGCGGAGATGACGTCGCTCAACCTCGAGCACATGGGTGGCGACGGTCCGACCGACGTGTTGTCGTTCCCGATCGACGACAGCGACGGCCTCGACGGCGGCGCGGTGAGCGACGGCACGGGCGTCCGCTTCGTGGGCGACATCGTGGTGTGCGCCGAGGTCGCGGCTGCCAATGCGCCCGATCACGCCGGTGACGTCGACGACGAGATTGCCCTGCTGCTCGTGCATGGCGCACTGCACCTGCTCGGCCACAACCACGCCGAGCCTGACGAGCTCGAACTGATGTGGGCTGCCGAGCGGCGTCACCTCGCCCGTGCCTGGCGGCCGCTCGCACGTGATCCCTGGGTGTCGCAGTGATGCTCGCCGCCGAATGGTCGACGTCGGAGCTGTGGCTGATCGGCGTCGTGGTGCTGCTCGTGCTCGCCGCCGGCGCGCTGTCGCTCGCCGAGACCGCGTTGACGCGCATGTCGCGGTCGAAGGCCCAGGCGATGGTCGACAACGGCGTTCGGGGAGGCGTGAAGGTCCTCGACGTCGTTGAACACCTCGAGCGCGATCTCAACGGGCTGTTCCTCGCCGGCGTCATCGTGCAGACGTCGCAGGCGGCGCTCGTCGGGATCGTCGCCTCCGATCACTTCGGCACCGGAGGCGCGCTCGCGGCGGTCGTGATCGACGTGTGCGTGGTTTTCGTCGTCGCCGTCGCGGGTCCCAAGACCTGGGCGCTCCAGCACCCCGAACGCGCTGCCGCTGCGACGGCCGGCTCGGTGCGCATCGTCGGCCGGCTGCTGCGTCATCTCGCGCGGGTGCTGATCGGCGCGACCAACGTGATCCTGCCGGGCAAGGGCCTGAAGCAGGGCCCATTCGTGACCGAGGAAGAGCTCATCGCGCTCGCCGGCGAAGCGGCCGAGGCGGGTGGAATCGAAGCGACCGAGCGCGACCTCATCGAGTCGATCATCGAGTTCGGCGACACGATCGCCCGCGAAATCATGGTGCCGCGGACCGACATGATCACGTTCGCGGAGGACTTCCTCATCGCGGCCTGCGTCGAGATCGCGATCCTCAACGGGCTCAGCCGCTTCCCGGTCTACCGCGAGAACATCGACGACATCGTCGGCATCGTCTACGCGAAAGACCTGATGCGCGCCGAGCGCGATGGCGACGAGCGCCGCACCGTCGCGATGTTGATGCGGGCACCGCACTTCGTGCCCGAGACCAAGAAGGTCAGCGAGCTGCTGCGTGAGATGCAGACCCGCAAGACCCACATCGCGGTCGTGGTCGACGAGTACGGCGGCACCGCCGGGCTGGTCACGCTCGAAGACCTGCTCGAAGAACTGGTGGGCGAGATCAACGACGAGTTCGACAACGACGAGTTGCTCGTCGAGACCCTGCCCAACGGCGACGTCGTGGTCGGTGATGCGAGCATCAACGTCGATGACCTCAACAGCGACTTCGACATGAAGCTGCCCGGGGGCGACTGGGACTCGCTCGGTGGCCTGGTGTTCTCGGCGCTCGGTCGGGTGCCCGAGGTCGGCGATGTGGTCGAGGTCGAGGGTTACCGCCTCGTCGTCGAAGAGGTCGACGGACGACGCGTCGGCCAGGTGCGGATCATCACGGTCGAGCCCGCTGACGACTCGTCAGACGACGAGGGGGACGGCAAGTGACGCGCGACAACGCTCCCGACAACGACCCGCACGACGACCACGCTGACTCGGATAACGACGGCTTCGTGTCGCTCGACGAGTTCTTCGGCGGGGGATTCGGCGGCCCGCTCCCCGAGGGGTTCCGTTCGGGATTCGTCTCGCTCGTCGGACGGCCGAACGTCGGCAAGTCGACGCTGCTCAACCGCATCCTCGGACGCAAGGTCTCGATCGTCTCCGACAAACCGCAGACGACGCGCAGTCAGATCCGCGGTGTGCTCACCCGCGCCGACTGTCAGGTCGTGTTCGTCGACACGCCCGGCATCCACAAACCCCGCACGCTGATGGGGGAGCGGCTCAACGACGCCGCGCTGAAGTCGACCTCCGACGTCGACGTCGTGTGCCTGCTGCTCGACGCGACGGCCACCGTCGGGCGCGGCGACGCCTGGGTCGCCGAACGCGTGCCCGCCGACGCGATCATCATCGTCAACAAGTGCGACCTCGTGTCGAACGAGCGGATCGTCTCGCAGCTCGTGAAGGCGACGGCGTTCGGCCGCGAGGACTACTTCCCGATCTCCGCCTTCACGGGCCAGGGGGTCGACGAGCTGGTGCAGCACCTGATCGACCGGTTGCCCGTCGGACCGAAGTGGTATCCCGACGACATGGTCACCGACGTCGAAGAGGCGTTCTGGGTCGCCGAGTTGGTGCGCGAGAAGCTGCTCGCGGTGACCCACGACGAGTTGCCCCACTCGATCGCCTGCCGCGTCACCGAATGGGACTGGCCGCGCGTGCGCGTCGAGATCCTCGTCGAACGTGAATCGCAGAAGGGGATCGTGATCGGCAAGAAGGGCGCGGTCCTCAAGGAAGTCGGCATCGCGGCGCGCAAGGAGATGACCGAGGGAGCGTTCCTCGAACTGCACGTCAAGGTCGACAAAGACTGGCAGCGCCGCGCCAAGGCGCTCGACCGACTGGGCTACTGACCCACCGGCGTGGCGGCTGACGCGCCGCTCGCCGCGGTGATCTCGGCGAGGAACGCGGCGACCTCGGCGAAGTCCTTCGAGCGGCGCATCGGCGGCAGCGCCGAGATGAGTTGCCAGCGATAGCTTGCCTTCGTCGCCAGCCGCGGGTCGAGGACCGCGACGACGCCCCGGTCGGTGCTCGAACGCACCAGACGCCCCGCGCCCTGCGCGAGCAGCGTTGCGGCGCGCGGTAGATCGATGCTGGTGAACCCCGCTGCGCCGGCGCGCTCGCGCCGGGCCTGCATGAGCGGTTCGTCGGGGCGGGGGAAGGGGATCTTGTCGATCGTGACGAGGCTGAGCGCCGGGCCCGGCACGTCGATGCCTGCCCAGAACCCCATCGTCGCGAAGAGGCACGACGTCTCGTCGCCGCGGAACGCGTCGATCAGCGCGGGCTTGGGCAGGTCGCCCTGGCGGTAGACGGTGACGCCGATCGTGTCGAAGAGCCGATCGCCGAGCGCGTCGGCGGCCTCGTTCATCGCCCGGTGGCTCGTGAACAGCGCCAGCGTGCGCCCGCCGGCCGCGCCGATCAGCCGTTCGAGCTCGGCGACCACCGCGGCGCCGTAGTCGGCCGACCGCGGGTCGGGCATCTCGCTCGCGCAGTAGAGCATCGCCTGACGCTCGAAGTCGAACGGCGTGCCGACGTCGATCTCGTCGACCGTGTCGAGCGGGATGCGCAGTCGCGCCGGCAGCCCACCGGGGATCGTCGCGCTGGTGAACACGACGGTCGTCGGCACACCGAATCCACTGTCGTCGCTCGATCCCGCACCCGAACCGCCCGAACTCGCGCTGGGCCCGCTGGCGCTCTCGCCGATCTCGAGGCCCGACGGCTCGGGATTCCAGAGCAGGCCGTCGAGCGTCAGGCCGACGTCGAGCGGCGCCAACTCGACGCGGGGATGCTCCTCGGTGCCGCCGACCCACATCACCGACTCACCCGGCGGCGACACGAGCGTGTCGATGTCCCGCACCAGCGCGTCGACCACGTTGGCCATCCGGGCCTTGCGCGTTGCCACGTCGGACGATCGCCCGTCGTCGATGTTGCGCGCCGCGGCGCTCGCCTCCATCAGATGCGTGCGGGTGCGCGTCAACACGTCCGACACTTCGGGCGGCAGACCGCGCCGCAACCGGGTGCCGACGTACTGCCGCAACTCATCGACGAGCCGGGCGCTGTCGTCGTCGAGATGGTCGGTGAGCTTCTCGTCGTTGATGAGCCCGCTCACGACTCGGCTGACGTTGGTGATCGCACCCGCGCCGACTTCGAGGCCGGTCGTCGCGGAGATGATGTCTTCGACCTCGTGGGCCTCGTCGAACACGACGACCTGGTGCTCGGGGAGGACCGCACGATTCGCCGCGAGGTGCAGCCCGTAGAGGTGCGTGTTGACGATGATGATGTCGGCGTCGGCGGCGCGTCGCCGTGCGACCTCGGCGAAGCAGTCGTCGCCACGCGGGCACTTCGCCGCGCCCGGGCATTCCCGCGGCCCGACCGACACCGCGGCCCACACCTGCGGCGCCGGCTCGGCCGCGAGCTCGGCGCGATCGCCCGACTCGGTCGTCTCCGACCACTCCACCATCGTGCGCAACTCACGGTCGGTGAGGCGCTTGCGGCCGCTGTCGAGGCCGTCGATGCTGAGCTGGGTCGTGGCGGTCGTCAGCTCGTCGAGTCGTTGGCGGCACAGGTAGTTCGAGCGCCCCTTCAACACCGCCCAGCTGATCTCGCGGTCCATGTGTGCGGCGAGGAACGGCAGCTCGCGATCAGAGAGCTGGTCCTGCAGCGCCATGGTGGCGGTGGCGATCACGGTGCGGCGGCGCGAGGTCAGCGCGGGGATGAGATAGGCCAGCGACTTGCCGGTACCGGTGCCCGCCTGCACCACCAGATGGCGCCCTTCGGTGATGGCGTCGCTCACCGCAGCGGTCATCTCGTGTTGACCCGGACGGTCCTCACCTGAGTCCATGGCCGCGCACACCTGGTCGAGCAGAGCCAGGGCACGGTCACGGGCGTTCACCCGCTCACTGTGGCAGATGTGGACTGTGGCGGATGTGGACTGTGTGCAGATCGACCGTGGGTCGGAGGGGGCTCGGTCATCTTCCACTACCGTGCGCACTCGTGGAGTTGACCGAGCTCGACCAGTCGCGCCTCCCGCGCCACGTGGCCATCGTGATGGACGGCAACGGCCGCTGGGCCCAGCGCCGCGGCCTGCCCCGCACCGACGGCCACGCCGCGGGCGAGGAAGCGCTGATGGACACCGTCTGGGCGGCCCGCGACGCCGGGATCCGCTGGCTCACGGTCTATGCGTTCAGCACCGAGAACTGGAAGCGACCCGTCGACGAGGTCCGCTTCCTCATGTACTTCAACGAACGGCTGCTGCTGACGCGACGCGACGAGATCCACGCCCGCAACATCAAGATGCAGTTCCTCGGGCGCCGCGACTGGCGGGTGCCGCGCCGCATCCTGCGACGCATCGACGAGACGCTCGCGCTGACCCGCAACAACGATGCGATGACCGTGTCGATGGCGTTCAACTACGGCGGTCGCGCCGAGATCGTCGACGCGGTGCGCGCGATCGTCGCCTCGGGGATCGCGCCCGACAAGATCAACGACAAGACCATCGCCGCGCATCTCTACGACCCGTCGATGCCCGATCCCGAGTTGGTGATCCGCACTTCGGGCGAGCTGCGCACGTCGAACTTCTTGATGTGGGAGTCGGCGTACTCGGAGTACGTGTTCACCGACGTGCTGTGGCCCGATTTCCGGCGGGCGAACCTCTACGCCTGCATCGACGAATATCAACGTCGCGACCGTCGCTTCGGCGGCCTCGGAGAATGAGAGCGTGCGCCGATAGGCGGCACGCTCCATCGAGAGAGCGCCCTGTCGGCGATAGCCGAGCGACCCGGTGAGCCTGTACCGCGAGGTCGGCGTGGTGTTGCGGACCTACAAGCTCGGCGAGGCCGACCGCATCATCGTGTTGTGCACGCAACAGCACGGCAAGGTCCGTGCCGTCGCCAAGGGCGTGCGCAAGACCCGTTCG
>JAYTFP010000023.1:0-5756 GCA_043734285.1 Acidimicrobiaceae bacterium | reverse complement strand
GCCGTCAGCGGGCCGTCGAGGAACACGTCGGCCGAGTAGCCCGACTCGAGCACTGCGGCCGGATCGAACGTTCCGATCATCCGTCCTGGCGTGAGCTCGGCGTTGCCCTCGACGAACTCGAAGCCACGGCCGCTCGCCTCGGCCACTGCGCGCAGCAGCGTCGACTTCCCGGGTCCGGGCGGACCCTCGAGCAGCAGGTGGCGACCCGCCGACAACGCCGCGACGAGCTGTTCGATCTCGCGGCGCCGCCCCACGACCTTCGCGGCCAACGAGTCGACCAGTTCTCGTCCGAAGGTCATGCCCGAAGGGTACGGCCGGCCGGCTGCCGGCTGCGACCCGACAACCGCACCCACTGGGTCGGCACCGACGCGACAGGCACATCGACTGGGTCGGTGACGCCACGTCACAGCGAATTGGACGCGACGCCTTCCTCGAATTCGCTGTGACGTGGCGCGGACCGTGTGGGGTGCGGACTCATCTGGCGGCTTGTCAGTGGCCACTCGTTACCGTCGTCGAATGGTCGAACCACGTCCTCTCGACAAATCCTGGCCACTGCGTGGGCGCGATCTGCGTCACGCGATGCTTGCGGTGCTCGACAGCCAGGGTCCGTCGACGATCGGCCAGATCCTGGACGCGCTCGAGCGCGGTGGGTTCGCGGTCGCCGTCACGGTGCAGCCGCCGAACAAGGTCGTGTCCGACGAGTTGCGCCACGAACTCGCGCGTGGGCGCGCCCGCCGTGTCGAGCGCGGTGTGTACGCGACCGACTACCTCCCAGACACGACGGCGCGACGCATCCGCAAGCGGTGGGCGAACGCGACGGGCGACTCGGTCAGTCGTCGAACACGATGACGCCGCGGATGTTCTTGCCGTCGCGCATGTCCTGGTAGCCCTGGTTGACCTCGTCGAGCGTGTAGGTGCTCGTGATCAGCTCGTCGAGCTTGAGGCGACCCTCGCGGTACATCGACAGCAGCTCGGGGATCGCCTGGTTGGGGCTCGCCGAACCGAAGATCGTGCCGCGGATCTGCTTGTTCATCATCGCCAGATCGAACAGCGAGACCTGCGCCTCGCTCTCCATCATGTTGGCGATCGACGTGACGACCAGCGTGCCGCCCTTACCGAGCAGCGCGAGCGCCGGGGCGAGCATGTTGCCGTGGGCCACGCCGACGGTGATGATCGCCGACTCGGCCATGCGCCCCCAGGTGATGGCGCCGATCTCGGGAGTGGCCTCTTCGACGGACGCGAACGTGTGCGTCGCGCCGAACTCCATCGCCTTCTCGCGCTTGAACTCGACCGGATCGATGGCGATGACGCGCTTCGCGCCCGCGAGCGCCGCGCCCTGCACCGCGTTCATGCCGACGCCGCCGCACCCGATGACGACGACGGTGTCGCCGGCCTTGACCTCGGCGCGGTTGATGGCCGATCCGAATCCTGTGGCGACACCGCAGCTCACCAGCGCGGCGGCCGCGTAGGGAAGGTCGGCGTCGATCTTCACGACAGAGTCCTCCGACAGCAGCATGTACTCGGAGAAGGTGCCGAGCTTGGCGAACGTGTTCACCGGCGTGTCGCCGCAGTGGTGTGCGTGACGGCCGTCGGCGATCATGCCGGTCATGAACGCCTTTGCGCCGAGATCACACAGCTGCTGCTGGCCCTTCGCGCAGTAGTGGCACTTGCCGCAGGCCGGGATGAACGACACGGCCACGTGGTCGCCGACCGCGATGTTCGACACGCCGGGACCGACCTGGATGACCTCGCCCGAGCCCTCGTGGCCACCGATCATGGGGAACATCGCATCGATGCCGAGCATCGCCGCGGCCTCGTTCGAGAACGACAGATCGCCCGTGACCATGTGCTCGTCGGAGTGGCACATGCCGGCGACCTTGGTCTTCACGAGGATCTCGCGGGGCCCCGGGTCATCGAGCTCGACCTCTTCGATCTTCCATTCCTGACCGGTGTCCCACAGGACGGCAGCGCGGGTCTTCATGAGCTCCCCTTCATGACAGTGACATGGGCCCGCAGTACGGACGAGACGCGACAGTAGAACACGTTCCCGTTGGTTGCGTGCAGAAGATCGGGACGCCTGCGAGGATGGCCGGCCATGACTGGAGGTGACCCCGAGCAGCCGATCGATCCGGTGCTGCGCTCGGCGCGGATGCACCGGGCGGTGGGGCTCGATGCGCCCAGCCGCGACCGGTTCGACGTCGAGGCGAGCGCAGGCGTCGCCCATGACCGCTCGGTGCGGTGGTGGCGTGCGATGGGGTTTCCCGAGGTGCCCGAGAGCGTCGCCGCGTTCAGCGACGTCGACGTCGCCATGGTCCGTCGCCTGGCGACGATGCTCGAGTCAGGCCTGGTCGACGACGACAGCGTGATGCGCCTCGCCCGCCTGCTCGGTGCTTCGTTCTCGCGGATCGCCGATGCGCAGCTCGACCTGATGGAGGCGGTCGTCGGTGCCGGCGCGTCCGAGTCGCTGCTCGAGGCCGTCGAGGGCGGGTACCTCGAGCTCTTCGAGGTGTCGATGGTCTACGTGTGGAGACGGCACCTGCTCGCCGCGCTCGGCCGCCGAGTCGGTGACGGCGACGATCAGGCCGATCAGGCCGTCGGGTTCGCTGATCTGAGCGGATTCACGAAGCTCAGCCAACGCCTGACGGTCGATGAACTCGGCGCGGTCGTCGACGCCTTCGAGTTGACGGCGTTCGATGTGGTCGCCCAGCACCACGGTCGCGTCGTGAAGCTGATCGGCGACGAGGTCATGTTCGTCGCCGACTCGCTCGACATCGCCGTCGACATCGCGCTCGGGTTGGTCAGCCGGCTGGCGGAGATCGACGAAATGCCGCCGATCCACTGCGGTATCGCGTTCGGTCCGACGGTCGGGATCGGCGGCGACGTGTTCGGCGCGACGGTCAACCTCGCCAGTCGCCTGACGTCGGTGTCGCGCCCCGGCACGATCGTGGTGCCGCGTGAGGGAGCGGACGACCTGTTCGAACGCGACGACGTGATCGTGCGCCGCGTCCGCCGCAGCTACGACCTGAAGGGGATGGGTTCGACGAAGATCGTCGTGCTCCGCCCGGTATCGCCCGACGATGACGAGGGCGATGACGAGGGCGACGATGACGACGAGTCGGGGAGTAGTTCGTGAGTGAGACCGTGACCGACGTGGAGACGCCCGAACGTCGGGTGAGCGATCTCGTCGCACCGTTCCTCGACCAGCGGATGACGATCGCGCGGCTCGCGTTGTACGCGATCGCGGTCGTCGTCGCCTGGACGAATCGCTACGTGCAGGACGACGCCTTCATCACGTACCGGTACTCGCGGAACCTCGCCCGCGGGCACGGCCTCGTCTGGAACCTGCACGAGAACCCGCCGGTGCAGGGCTACACGAACTTCCTGTGGACGCTGATCCACGCGATCCCCGAACGGATGGGTTGGAGCTCGCCGCTGTTCAGCCTGCTGCTGGGCATCCCCCTGATGATCGCGACGCTCTGGGTCGCCGAGCGGTACGCGGCGCGAGCGTTGGGCGATGCCCGCATGGGATTCCTCGTCGCCTGCGTGCTCGGCGGCACCATCACCTTCCTGGGCTACGGGGTCGGCGGCATGGAGACGATGTTGCAGACGCTGCTCGTCACCTCGGTCGCCGCACTGATCGTCGGTGTCGAGACGACGATGCTGCGCCGCATCGCCGCGGGACTCCTCGGCGCGCTCGCGATCCTCACGCGGCTCGACTCGGTGGTGCTCGTCGGCGTCGCGTTCGTCGTGTGTCTCGTCGTGCAATGGCGCCGCGACACCGACCCGGGTCGGCTGGCGAGGGTCACCCGCACCGCCGCCGAACTCGGCGTGCCGATGCTCGCGGTGGTCGTCCCGTGGCTGGTGTGGACGTACCGCTTCTACGGCAACATCCTGCCGAACACGTTCTTCGCGAAGTCGGCGACCAACCGGCTCGTCCCCGCGGCGTACGGCGTGTTCTACCTCGTCGGGTTCTTCGCGTCGTACGGCGCGTTCCTGCTGATCGGACGGTTCCGGCGCTTGCGCGGCCGCTTCTTCGCGCTGCCCGCGACCGCGGCGGCGTTCGCGGTCATCCCGGTCTGGTTCCTCTACATCGTCGGGGTGGGCGGCGACTTCATGGAGTACCGCTTCGTGGTCCCCGTACTGCCGGTGCTCGCGATGCTCGCCGCCTATCTGTTCGACCATTTCCGTTCGACGCGACGACAGATCGCGGTGGTCGGCATCGCCTTCGCGATGTCGGCCTTCCACTTGATCGCGCCGAATCTCGTGTATCCCGTGCTGCCGTTCCAGACGCTGCACCACTGGCCGAGCGAGTCGAAGACGAACTGGCTGGCGATGGGCAAGTTGTTGCAGCGAGAGTTTCCGGGCGAGCTGGGTGACGCCGGCCGGCCGACGATCGCGGTCGCTCCGCTCGGCGTGATCTCGTACTACTCCGACCTGAACAGCGTCGACATGTTGGGACTGACCGACGCGGGTATCGCGCGACACGGCTCGCCCATCTCGCTGTACTACCCGGGACATCTGCGGATGGCGACCGTCGGTCAGCTGATGGACCGTCACGTCGACCTGATCATCGGCGAGCCGCTCGCGAAGGAACAGCACAAGGACCGCACGTTCTTCCTGTCGGAGCTCGTCACGATGTACCCCGACAACGATCTGCGTCAGTTGCCGCGCACGACGAAGGTCGTCGAGATCGAGTTGCAACCGGGATACGACTGGTATGTCCTGTATCCGAAGTCAGACCCTGTGGTCGACCGGCGCATCGCCGCGAACCACTGGCCCGTGCTCGACATCAACTGGTCGTGTCGCAGGTCCGACCTGCCGAACTTCGTCATTCGCTGGCTCGCCGAGCCGACCTGCGGACCGACCTGACGGACCTGACAGTTCCTAGAGCACGAAGTGAATCGCCTGGTCGCCGGCGATGAGCACGTAGATGCTGATGCAGGCGATCGGCGGCACGACCCATGCCCACCACCGGCGGATCGCCATGCCGGCGACCGGGGCCGAGAAGGCGAGCAGACCCCACGCCGCGTACCGGAGGAAGCCGAGGTGCAGGCTCTGGTCGCTCGAGCAGGTCGCGGCGACGGCGATGAATCGGGTGCACATCGCGCGGAGCATGTCGACGGCGTTCGACGCCATCCATGCGCCGCTGACCAGGCTGGACAATGTCAGGAGTGTGCGGACGAGGACCGCGGGACGGATCCTCGGCGGCGGGACCCGATCGAGCGCCGGCAGCGCGTCGAGCGGGACCGGCGTGTACATCTGATACATGGGTCATCCATCGGCCGGCCGGAGCCGCTGATTAGTGTCGCGACGACAGCTGCCACCTCGCGCTGCAGTGATCGGAGGATCGCATGAGCGACTCGTCGCAAGGACCGGGTTGGTGGGTCGCGTCGGACGGGAAGTGGTACCCGCCCGAGCAGCATCCGAGCCCGTGGGACCAGCAGGCGGCTCCCACCCAGGCTCCGGCACCGCACATGCCGGCGATGCCCCCGACCGCCGCGCCCCCGCAGGCGGCTGCGACGACCGCGACGCCCCAGCTCGGCGCGGCCGGGGTGTTGTCCGACTTCCAGCACTCCCACTACGAGGCGCCGCCGATGAGCATGCCGGCGCCGGTCGTCCCAGCGACGATGGACACGCATCCCGGTCGCTACATGGCCGTCCCCGAGGTCGCCGTCGCGCCGAAGCTCTGGAACTACGGCTCGGGCGTGATCTACGCGCAGGTCGTGGTGCTGCTGGCGCTCGCGACGTCCGCGTAC
>JAYTFP010000022.1:0-11333 GCA_043734285.1 Acidimicrobiaceae bacterium | reverse complement strand
ATCACCACGGCCGGGACGCGGGGGCCGTAGCGGTCCCACACGCCGGGCGGGTCGTCGGGCTTGAGCCGCAGCTTGATCGAGTCGGGCACCGGCGCGGCGGGCGGCGCCACGTGGTCGTACCAGCCGCCGTGCTCGTCGTACATGAAGAACATCACCGTCTTCGGCCACAGCGGACTGTTCATCACGGCGTTGACGAGCATCGCGGTGTACGCCTCGCCGCGTTGGATGTCCTGCGACTCCTCGCTGAAGGAGGTGTCTCCGGGGCTGACGATGCTCACCGACGGCAGGTAACCGCCCGCGCAGTGGCCCAGGAACTCGTAGATCGTCGAGATCCTCGAGGTGTTGGTCGCCGCGACGCGGGGGAACAGCAGGATGTCGGGCAGGTCGTAGCAGTAGTCGCGCCACGAGATGCCGTGGGCGTTGAGGCGGTCCCAGATCGTGCCGTTCGGCGCCTCGGGCGTCGCCAGCACCTTGTCGGTACTCGTCTCGATCAGCCCCACCGACGTCGCGGCCTGGAGGTACCGACGGTTGGGGTGTGTCTGTGCCGGGGCGGAGCAGAACCAGCGGTCGCACAGCACGAAGTTGTCGGCCATCCCGTAATAGAAGGGAAGGTCGCTGCGGTCCCAGTACTGCATCGCGTGGGGGCTCATGCGGGCGAAGCCATCCATCGCCCCGCCGTTGCGCTCGTCGTGCGTGGCGTTCCAGTTCTGTCCCGCGTGCGAGCTGTTGTCGCAGGTCGAGGCCGCGTGGTGAGCGCGCACCGGATTGCCGTCGATGTCGGGATTCCAGTTGGTCGGTTGCCCCGTCGCATCGAGGCTGAACCCGTCGCCGCGGGGGTGCATGCCGAAGTAGCTGTCGTACGAACGGTTCTCCTGCATGTAGATGATGATGTGCTCGACCTCGGGCATGAGATCGACGCCCTCGGGACGCGTCGGATCTGGTCGCATGTCCGGACCGAATCCGGTGCTCGGCGCGCATCCCGACAGCGCTCCGCCGAACGCGACCAGCCCACCGCCGAGCGCGAGCCCCTGCAGCGCGCGACGACGCGGAATCCTGGCCCCAGCCGATGGTGTCATCAACGAGATGGTACGGGAGCGGTCTTGGCAATGCCCAAGGCGTCGCGAGCGGCATCGCCCATCGGAATGCGAGCCCTGCGCGAGGATGTCGACCGATGAACGACCAGATCTCGACATCCGATGCGGCGCCGCGTGAGGCGCTGACCGACGAGCTCCTGACGTTCCACTGTCCGCGCTGCGAGGAATGGGTCGCCGAGGCCTACTACGGACCTTGCCGCAAGTGCCTCGATCAGCTGAAGGCGATGTACGCGGGTCGAGCGCGCGACATCGAGGTCGAGGACTACGAGCCGAAGATGAACGTCACACCGAACGCGGTGGCGCTCAAGGACGACTGACGGGAGCGCCTTCCGGCGCGTCGGCCGAATCGTCGACGACCGGCGCGGGCGCCGTCGCTGCAGCGGCCTTGCGCTCACGGGCCAGATCGGCCTCGTCCGCGGTGACGACCGAGCGGTGCTGGCCGCCGAGTTCTTTCGCGTCCTGCTTCGACCAGAGGTGGTACGGCACCGAGACCACGACGGTGTCGCGACGGTTGAGCAGGCGGAGCTTGAGCGCGAATGCCGACTGGTTGTGGAAGATGCCCTGCCACCAGTGCGCCGTCACCGCTTCGGGGATGATCACGCTCACGTAGTCGTGGCCCCAGCGCTCGTCGAGTTCATCGAGGTGCTGGAGCACGACGCTGGTGAGGTCGCGATAGGGCGACTCGACGACGTCGAGCGGCACCGTGAGCCCGTAGCGCTCCCACTCGGATCTGACCTTGTCCGCGTGGTCCTCGTCGATGGCCACGCTCACCGCGACGATGTGATCGGCCTGCACCGACCGTGCGTAGCGCAGCGCCGCGAGCGCCGAGCGGTTGATCTGGCCGACGAGCACGACGATCGCGTGCTCGAGCACTGGCGCCTCGGGAGCCGGGTCGACGGCGAGCTGTCGAGCCACCATCGCGTAGTGCCGCGACACGGCGCGGAAGCCCATGACGATGAGCGGGATCAACACCACGATGATCCAGGCGCCGATCAGGAACTTCGAGATGATGACCACCATCGCGACGACGAAGGTCGCGATCGCGCCGAGGGTGCTCGACACCATCGACAGTTGCCAGCGCTTCTGGCGCTCCTTCAGGTGGTGGCGGATCATGCCGGTCTGCGACAGCGTGAAGCTCGTGAACACGCCCACCGCGTAGAGCGGGATCAGGTGTGACACATCGCCGTCGAACGCGATGAGCAACAGTGCGGCGGCGCCGGCGAGGATCAGCACGCCGTTCGAGAACACCAGGCGATCACCGCGGGCGGCGAATTGCCGCGGCAGGTAGCCGTCGCGGCCGATGATCGCGGCGAGGCGCGGGAAGTCGGCGTAGGCAGTGTTGGCCGCGAGCACGAGGATCGCCATCGTCGAGAACTGCAGCACGTAGTAGAGCGGATTGTGAGCGCCGAAGACCGATCGGCCCATGACCGACAGGATCGACTCGTTCTCCGACGGCGTCGGGCGCATCCACGAGCCGATGAAGCTGATCGCGAAGAACGCCGAGCCGAGGATCACGGCCATCCAGCCGAGGGTTTGCGCGGCGTTCTTCGACGTCGGCTTGCGGAACGCGGGAATGCCGTTCGAGATCGCTTCGACGCCCGAGAGCGCGACGGCGCCCGACGCGAAGGCGCGGGCGAAGATGTAGATGCTGATGCCGCCGGCGAACGGACCGAAGTCCTTCTCGAGCTCCTTGACCCGACCCATCGGGGGCTGCGCGAAGGCGTGGAGACCGCCGGTCGCTTTCAGGTACAGGGCGTAGCCGATGAACGTGGCGAGTGCGGCGACGTAGATGTAGGTCGGCACTGCGAAGAACTTGCCCGACTCCTTCACCCCGCGCAGGTTGGCGACGGTGAGCAGCACCACGAAGGCGAGGCACAGATCGACCCGGTACGGCTTGAGGTCGGGGTAGACCGAGTAGAGCGCGAGGACGCCGGCGGCGATCGACACCGCGACGGTCAGCACGTAGTCGACCAGCAGTGATGCGCCGGCGACGAGCGACGGTGTCTCGCCGAGGTTCTCGCGTGACACCACGTAGGCCCCGCCGCCATCGGGATAGGCGTGGATGGTCTCGCGGTACGAGTTCGCGACGAGGGCCAGCAGGACGACGACGAGGATCGCGATCGGCTTGAGCAGGTGCGTGGTTCCCATGCCGCCGACACCGACGAGGACGAGCATGATCTCGCCGGTGGCGTAGGCCGTCGACGAGATGGCGTCGGAGCTGAAGACGGCGAGACCGATCGTCTTGCTGATCCGCTGGTGATCGGCTTCGTCGGTGGCGAGCGGCCGTCCGATCAGGACGCGCTTGAGTGAACTCATCAAATCGACACCGTATGACCGCGCTCGCGGGAGTTCAAACCCAGGTAGCAGCCGGTCATCGGATACCGCGGAGGCCGGCCCACGCGAGCTGACTCACATCCGCGGCGAGCGTCTCGACGTCGACGTCGACGTCGTTCGCCAGCCAGTACCGACACGCGCCCTCGGCGAGACCGACGATGCCGTTGCCGAGCAGGAGCTGGTGCGGCGCCGTGAGGTGCTCGATCTGGATGAGTTCAGCGACCACCTCGGCGAGCGATGCCTCGACGCGGGCGGCCTCGTGGGCGAACTCGGCGTCGCGCCGGGTGCCCTCGCCGAACAGCACGCGGAACGAGTCACGGTTCTCGGCGACGAAGCGGAAGTAGGCGCGCAGGCCGAACTCGATCTGTTGGCGCGGGCCGTTCGCCTCGGCGATCGCCTTCGCGATCGTGTCGCGGAGCTGCTCGCCGATCTCGCGGAGCAGCTCGAGGAACAGCTCACGCTTCGATTCGAAGTGCTGGTAGAGCACGGGCTTGGTGACGCCGGCTGCCTCGGCGATGTCGTTCATCGAGCTGTCGTGGTAACCGTCACGGGCGAACACCTCGACCGCGTTGACCAGGAGCTGCTCGCGTCGTTCGGCTGCCGGAAGTCGCATATCTCCCCGAAGGTTACCAGCCGGTAACTCTCGGCTGGCTAGCCTGGGTCCGTGACCCGGCGATCGCGAATCCGCCCGATCGCCGCCGCGCTCGCCCTGGCGGGGCTGTCGGGCGTCGTGTCGTGCGGCACGACAGGATCCGGATCGGCCACGCGGTCCAGTACCTCGGCGGCCACGTCGTCGGTCACGACCAGCCCGCCGGCGGCGACCACGACGGCCGCTCCCGCTCCGCCGGCCGTCTTCGGTAACCCGACCGCCGCGGCCAAGGCGCTCTTCGCCAGGTGGACGGCGAAGGATCGCGCCGGCGCGGCTGCCTTCAGGTTGGCGCCGGCCTCCGAACTCGATCACCTCTTCACCCACCCGGCGCTCGCCGGCGCGAAGTTGCGCACCTGCGACGACGGTGCGTTCGGTCCGGCGACGTGCTTCTTCGGCAACGGTCAGGGCGGCGTCAGCGTCACCCTGCACCGCGCGGGCCGCGGATGGAGCATCACGAACATCGACGCGTACTGAGAGTCGCGACCTCAGTGGCGGAACGTCTCGCCGCGTTCCTCACTCTCCGCGGCCTTCACGCCGTACCCGAAGATCAGCGCGGGGATGAGCAGCGCGCCGCTGAGGGCGAGCGAGCCGACGACGATGTCGACCTCGAGGGGTGAGAAGCCGGTCGCGAAGCCGACGAGGAACACGATGGTCGCGACGAGCACCATGCAGTAACCGGCTCGTTTCGCGGTCGCGCACCAGGCGGCGATCTGCGCGCGCCGCTGCACGATGGGATCGGTCATGGCAACCAGCCTGCCTCACTCAGCAGGTCGTGCAACGCAGCGCGCAGGCGGTCGATCGAGAAGCGGTCGATGGCCAGCCGCTCGTTGTGGTCGAGCAGCGCAATGTCGGGATCGTCGAGGAATCGTCGCAGCGCGGCCGCGTCGGCGGGTTCGAAGAACTCGAATCCCATCCCGCGGAGCTCGCCGGCGAACGGGTAATCGCCGACTGCTGCGGGCCGTCGTCGCAGAGCCGCCTCGATCGGCGGGTTGCCGAACCCTTCCCAGGTGGAGGGGAACGCGACCACGTCCGCGGCAGCGTAGAGCGCGTCGCGGTCGGTGCACGGTTCGTGGATGACCCGGGTCTGTGCGCCGCGGAGCAGCGCGGCGAGCTCGTCGTCATAGCCCTCCTCGGGCGGCCCGAGGAGCCAGTACGTCGCATCGAGTTGCTCGGCGAGACGGATCGCCGCGGGCAGATTCTTCCGTTCGATCGCGCGCACCGGGTGCGCGACGAGCAGCTCGGCCTCCTCGACGCCGAGACGCCGGCGTTGGGCGCCGCGATCGCCGTGGCCCGGCGCCTCGAACGCGTTGTGGATCACGGTGGTATCGAACCCGTGCGCGGCCATCTCGCTTGCGGTGATGCGGTTGATCGTGACATGGCGCCACGCGGCGTCGTCGATCGGCAGTTCGGTGACGTGGGCATGGCGCGCGCGGTGCCACGGCGGGTCGTGGTGATGCATGATCGCCGGCCGTCCGGCGAGCACCTCGGCGGTGACGAGCGCCGCGGGCACGTTGAGGGGGATCGTGCACAGGTTCTCGACGACCACGAGGTCGGCGCCGGCGAGGGCGGCGCCCAGTTCGTCGTGTCGCGGCGCAACTGCCGCGCCGATCGCGAGCCCCGGCACGATCCGATCGGCGTCACCGTCGCCCGCGACCGTGACGACGTCGAATCCGAACGACTCGAACGCGTCCATCCAGGTGCGGGCCACGACCGAGACGCCGTCGGTGGGTCCGAATCGGAACGACGAGAACGCGACGGTCGCCATATAGGTTGCCAGCATGGTGGCCCTGGGATCGCTGGTCGACTCGGCGATGAGGGCACACTGGCGTGAGCCGGGATTCACGTGTCCGAACCCGGAGCGCTACCCCTGGCTGTGGCTGTGGGACTCGTGCTTCCACTCGCTCATCTGGGAGCGACTGGGTGAGCCGGGGCGGGCGGTCGCCGAGCTGCATTCGGTGTTCATCGGGCAGGACGCGTCGAGCGGCTTCGTGCCGCACATGGGCTACTTCGGCGACCCGCAGGCGGGCGCCTCGTTCTGGGGTCGCCCCGGCTTCAGCTCGATCACCCAGCCGCCGATGTTCGGGCACGCGCTCGCCGAGTTGGCGCGCCGTGGTACCGACGTGCCCGCCGAGGTCGTCGCCGCAGCGACCGCGGGCATGTGGTTCCTCTTGACCGATCGCTGTCGCCACGCGTCGGGACTGGTCGAGTTGGTGCACCCGTGGGAGTCGGGCGCCGACGACAGCCCTCGATGGGACTCGCTCGCGGGTGAGCCGTATTCACTCGCCGAATGGCATCACCGCAAGGGGGCGCTGCTCGACACGGTCGAGCGCGGCCCGTCCGGCGCGCCGCTCAGCAATCCGGCGTTCGGGGTGGCCTCGGCGGCGTTCAACGCCGTCGTCGCGTTCAACGCATTCGAGTTGGCGGAGGTCGCCGGCGACGAGTTGATGGTGGCCGAGGCGGCCGCGTTGGTGTCCGCGCTCGACGCCCGGTGGGACAGCGACCTCGCAACATGGATCGACGCCGGTGCGACCGAGCACGGTTCCGGTCGGGCTCGGACGCTGGAAGGGCTGTTGCCGCTGCTGGTCACGGGCGACGACCTCGCGGCGGACGCGGCGTTCGCCTCGCTCGTCGATCCGCGCGCACACGGCGGGCGATTCGGTCCGACCGGGGTCCACCGCGGCGAGCCGACGTTCGATCCCGCGACGTATTGGCGCGGGCCGGTGTGGCCGCAGCTCTCGTACCTGCTGTGGGTCGCCGCTCGGCGCCATGGACGCGATGACATCGCCGAGGTGATCGCCGCGTCGACCACTGACGCCGCGATCATCTCGGGTCTCGCCGAGTACTGGGACCCCGACACCGGCGCCGGCGGGGGAGCGATCCCCCAGTCGTGGACCGGACTCGCGCTCCTGATGACGTCGCACACGATCCATTAGGTTCGAGGCGATGGCAATTTTCAAGCGGCGCGCCGACGGGTCAGGGCCCGACTCCTCGCAGCCGGCACTCACGGGCGATCGCGAGATCGACCGCGCCAACGTGATCGCCTGGTTGGCGGCGCGCGACCGCCGAACGACGCGCCAGGTCCTCCACCACCTGTCGACCGACGACCTCGACCTCCACACGTTCCACGGCGAGATCCAGGTCGTTCCACGGGCGGTGCACAAAGTGGCGCACGACGGCGAACCGCTCGGCTTCATCTCGGATCAGCGGTCGTCCCCCGCGCCCGAGCCCGAGTCCGAGCCGATCGACGTCGCTGCCCTGGCCGAGCGGCTTGCCTTGGCGCCGATCGCGAACCAGCTCGCACCACTCCTGCTCGACGACATCATGCGGTTGGAGAAGCAGGCGGGGGCGCAGCTGCCGACCGCCTACCGACACTTCGTGCGGTCACTCGGTCGATGCCGGTTCGAGCGCCTCGCGAGTGTCCTCGCGGCGAGCGGCGCGTGGATGCCGATCTCGAAGTTCTTCGGCGCGCCTGTGGCGGGCCGCACCGACGACGTCCTCGCGGAGACGGCCTCGTACCGCAAGCTGATCGGGTTGCCACTCAGTTACATCGCCATCGCGCGCAACGAGTTCGGCGATCCGTTCTTCCTCGACATGCGCGAGGGCTGGGTGGTCACGGTCGACTTCTCGATTCGCACCGACACGCAGCCAGAGTTCGTGGTCGGCTCGTTCGACGAGTTCCTGGCCAGGGTGGCGATCGACACGGGCGACTGATCGCTCGCTGCCTTGGGCTACTGCAGTCGGCAGGCGAGCGGATAGGCCTGCATCGTCTGTGGCTGACCGTTCGTCGGCTGCGCCGACAGGGCGCTCTCTCGATGGGGCCTGCCGCCTATCGGCGCAGGCCCTCGGCAGACGCCAAGCGCGCCCCTTGATATGGCGCCCG
The DNA here is from genome assembly GCA_043734285.1 of Acidimicrobiaceae bacterium. Taxonomy (GTDB): domain Bacteria; phylum Actinomycetota; class Acidimicrobiia; order Acidimicrobiales; family Microtrichaceae; genus JAYTFP01. The sequence continues at coordinate 3,376 of JAYTFP010000022.1, read as the reverse complement.
CGGCACGCCCGCCGGGCCCATCCGCGACGGATGCAGACCCGGACCCTTGCGCGGCGCCGGCCCGCGCCCGAGAGGGGCGATCGCACTGCCATAGGCCCGTGGACCGGGTGCCCCGGTCTTCACCTTGCGGCGTCGCAGCACCGACGCGATCGTCAGCACGTAGCCGACCTGCAACACGATGTCACCGACCGAGATGACCTGGCCGCTGGGCAACGCGAACCGTTCGTCGAGCCATCGGAACGAATCGTCGGAGCGGGCGAGGTGTCGGGGTCCGTCGACCTGGACCGCGCCCCGCGAGTGCGCGTCGATCAGCCCTGCGGAGACCGCCGCGGATCGTTCGGTCGGCATCCCCCAGTTGACCAACGTCGGCACGAGGTTGAGCGTGAGTCCGGCGACGATGAGCACCATCCCGCCGGTGCGTCGGTTGAGGATCGCGAAGGCGAGCAACGCGGCGGTTCCCTCGAGTTCGACGACGATCGTCCAGCTGTTGCGCATTGTCGCGACTTCGAGGATGCCCTGAAGGACGAGCCCGATCAGGAGCAGCGAGACGAGTCGCGGTCGCCAGCGACCGATGTTGTCGACGCGTCCGCCGCCGGAGATCCCGAACGCGATGCCACCGAGGACGGCGATCAGCGTGGGCAACACGGCCATCTGCGGATCGTACATGCGGGGTCCTGTCGACCGTATCGTTGCCGCCATGTCCGACGAGCTCCTCTTCGACGTGGCCGACGGTATCGCCACGCTCACCATCAACCGGCCCGAGCGTCGCAACGCGCTGTCGTGGGGCGTGATCAGCGGCCTGCGAGCTGCGATGGCCGAGATCCGCACCGACGCCGCAGTGCGCGTGGTCGTGTTGACCGGCGCGGGTGACCGGGCGTTCTGCGCAGGCGCCGACCTGGGCGGCATGGTCGCCGACGCGAGCTACGCGGACGTACACGATGCCCGGGGCGAGCTCGCCCGCCTGTTCATCGACATGTACCAACTCGGCAAGCCGACGATCGCCCGGGTCCGTGGCTACTGCATGGCGGGAGGGCTCGGCCTGGCACTCGCCTGCGATCTCGTGGTGGCGTCCGACGACTCGGTCTTCGCCACCCCCGAGATCAACGTGGGCCTCTGGCCGTACATGATCACCGTGCCGCTGTGCCGTTCGATGCCACCCAAGAAGGCGCTCGAACTGATGATGACCGGCCGCCGCATCGATGCTGCCGAAGCCGATCGCCTCGGCATGCTCACCCGCGTCGTCGCGCCTGACGAACTCGACGCGGCGGTGGGCTCGCTCGCTGCCGAGCTGGCCTCGAAGTCGCCGTCGGTCATGAAGCTCGGGCGCACGTCGTTCTATTCGGTGTGGGATCAGGCGGCCGGCGACGCGTTGGCGCAACTGCACCCAATGCTGACGGTGAACACCGCACTCGAGGACGCCGCCGAGGGCATCACCGCGTTCATCGAGAAGCGACCGCCGAACTGGACGGGCCGCTGACGCTGTCCTGACGGAGGGCGCCGCTCTTCGGCGCACCCTCTAATCTGCCGCCCATGACTGCCGACGAGCGATACAACTGGACGCCTCTGGTCGAGGATCTGGCCAACCGACGGGCCGAGGCGCTCGAGATGGGTGGCCCGGAGCGGGTGCAACGCCAGCGTGACCTGGGCAAGCTGCCGGTGCGCGAGCGGCTCGATCTGCTGCTCGATCCCGGCACGTTCGTCGAGTACGGACAGCTCGCCGACCACATGGACCCGGGGTACGCGGCAAAGGGCAAGTTCGCCGCCGACGGATGCATCACCGGCATCGGCGACATCGACGGTCGCCGGGTCGCGATCGTCGCCTACGACTTCACGATCCAGGCCGGATCGATGGGGCTCATCAACGAGCAGAAGGTGGCGCGACTCCGCGAGCTGGTGCTGCGCCAGCGCATCCCGATCGTCTGGCTGCTCGACTCGGCCGGCGCGCGGGTCAACAGCGCGACGGGCTCGACGTTCGCCGGCGCCGGCGCGTTGTTCCGCGAGCAGGTGACGCTGTCGGGCGTCCTGCCGCAGGTCGCTGCGCTGATGGGCCACTGCGCGGCCGGCACCGCCTACATCCCCGGGCTCACCGACTTCATCGTGATGGTGAAGGGCAACAGCTCGATGGCACTCGCCGGCCGACACCTCGTCAAGGCCGCCACGGGCGAGGACGTCACCGAGGAGGAGATGGGCGGATCCGAGGTCCACACCAAGATCTCGGGCGTGGCCGACCTCGAGGTCGCGGATGACGCCGAGTGCCTCGAGACGGTGAAGCGCTACCTCTCGTTCTTCCCGGCGAACAACACCGAGCGCCCGCCCCTGCGCGAGACGAGCGATCCCTCGGATCGTCGGGCGACCGAGCTGTACGACATCGTGCCGACCGCGCCGCGCCGCGCTTATGACATGCGCAAGGTGATCGCTGCGGTCGTCGACGACGGCGACTTCTTCGAGATCAAGTCGGGTTGGGCGCGCAACGTGGTGTGCGGCTTCGCTCGTATGGGCGGCGATCCGGTCGGCATCGTCGCCAGCCAACCGATGGTGCTCGGCGGTGCGCTCGACGTGAACGCGGCCGACAAGACGGCCCGCTTCGTCTGGCTGTGCGATGCGTTCGGTATTCCGCTCGTGTTCCTGCACGACGTCCCCGGGTTCGTGGTCGGATCGGTCGTCGAGAAGCAGGGCATCATCCGCCACGGCGCCAAGATGCTGTTCGCCGTCTGCGAGGCGACGGTGCCGAAGATCTCGGTCGTGCTGCGCAAGAGCTACGGCGCGGGGTACTTCGTGATGAACGGGCTCGCCTACGAGGCCGACTACCTCGTCGGCTGGCCGACCGCCGAGATCGCGGTGATGGGGCCCGACGGCGTGGTGAACATCGCCTTCCGCAAGGAGTTCGAAGACCTTCCCGAGGGCAAAGAGCGCGACGCGAAGAAGATCGAGCTCGCCGAGATGGTCCGCGCCAACATCGACCCCTACATCGCCGCGGGTCACGCGCTGATCGACGACGTGATCGATCCGGCCGACACGCGTGCGGCGATCATCAAGGGGTTGCGCGCGAACCGTGACAAGCAGGTGTTCCGTCCATGGCGCAAGCACGGCGTGATGCCGGTCTGACCATGGCCTCGGGCCTGCTGCGCTCGGCTCGACATTCAGTCGAGCCTCCCTTGCAACCCTCGGCTGCCTTCGGCATCCGTGCCCGGGTCGTCCATTAGGGTTCCGGACTCATGGCTGAGATACGAGCAGAGATCACCGCGAACGTATGGCAGGTGCCGGCACAGGTCGGACAGCGGGTCGAGGAGGGCGACGAGCTCGCCATTCTCGAGTCGATGAAGATGGAGATCCCCGTGATCGCCACGGTCTCGGGCACGATCCGCGAGATGCACAT
>JAYTFP010000021.1:0-3363 GCA_043734285.1 Acidimicrobiaceae bacterium | reverse complement strand
TGTTCTACGAGGAGCGGTACAGCGAGGTGTACCTGTCACCCGACCTGCCTGACTACGTGAAGTGGGCCGAGGCGATGGGCTGCGTCGGCATCCGCGTCGAGTCGCCCGAAGAGGTCGCTCCGGCGATCGAGAAGGCGAACTCGATCCACGATCGGCCGGTCGTGCTCGAGTTCCGCACCGACAGCTCCGAGAAGGTCTTCCCGATGGTGGCCCCTGGGCAGTCGAACAGTGACATCGTCGTCGGGCCCGAGCAGGGCGAGGGGGGCAACTGAGATGAGCGTCGCCGCCGCGATCCCGCAACATCACGTTCTCTCGGTGCTCGTCGAGAACAAGGCCGGTGTGTTGTCGCGTGTCACCAACCTCTTCGCACGACGCGGCTACAACATCTACTCGCTCGCAGTCGCGCCGACCGACGACGAGCGGTTCAGTCGCATCACGATCGTGGTCGACGCCGACTCGGCGCCGCTCGAGCAGATCGTCAAGCAGCTCAACAAGCTGATCAACGTCCTGAAGATCTCCGAGCTCGATCCCCGCGACTCGGTCGAACGCGAGCTGATGCTGCTCACGGTGCGAGCCGATCCGACGGTGCGCAGCCAGATCATCGAACTCGTCGACGTGTTCGCCGGCCGGATCGTCGATGTCGGCCCCGACGAGCTGACGATCGCGATCGACGAGACACCCGATCGCCTCGATGATCTCGAGGATCTCCTCCGCCCCTACGGCATCGCCGCGGTGCAGCGCACAGGGCGCGTGGCGCTCCCCAAGCTCGACCGCAGCTCGCCCCGGGTGCCGTCCAGCAACTAGAACCCACGCTCGCACCCCGAGGGGATTCGAGCAGTACGACAAGAAGGAAGACCGATGGCCAACGTGTACTACGAGAAGGACGCTGACCGCTCCCTCATCGCCGATCGCAAGGTGGCGATCCTGGGGTACGGCTCGCAGGGCCATGCCCACGCGCTGAACCTGAAGGAGTCGGGCATCGACGTGCGCGTCGGCCTGCGCAAGGGCTCGTCGTCGGTCGCCAAGGCCGAGGCCGCCGGCCTGAAGGTGCTGGGCGTCGCCGAGGCGTGCGCCGAGGCCGACCTCATCATGGTGCTGCTGCCCGACACCGAGCAGCGCGACATCTACGAGGCCGACATCGCCGCCAACCTGAGCGACGGCGACGCGTTGTTCTTCGCGCACGGCTTCAACATCCGCTTCGAGCAGATCGTGCCGCCGGCCGGTGTCGACGTGGCGATGGTCGCACCCAAGGGTCCGGGCCACCTCGTGCGCCGCACGTACACCGAGGGCGGTGGCGTGCCGTGCCTCATCGCCGTGCATCAAGACGCCACCGGCACCGCCCGCGGCCTCGCGATGGCGTACGCCGACGCGATCGGCGGTGCTCGCGCCGGCGTGCTCGAGACGACGTTCCCCGAAGAGACCGAGACCGATCTGTTCGGCGAGCAGGTCGTGTTGTGCGGCGGTCTCACGTCGCTCATCAAGGCCGGGTTCGAGACGTTGGTCGAGGCCGGCTACCAGCCCGAGGCCGCCTACTTCGAATGCCTCCACGAGGTGAAGCTCATCGTCGATCTCATCTACGAAGAGGGCATCTCGGGCATGCGCTACTCGATCTCCGACACCGCCGAGTACGGCGACCTGACCCGCGGACCACGTCTCATCAACCCCGATGTGAAGGCCGAGATGAAGAAGATCCTCATCGAGATCCAGACCGGCAAGTTCGCCGAGGAGTGGATCGCCGAGAGCCGCGCCGGTCGTCCGAACTTCCACAAGCTCGAGGAAGACGGCAAGACGCACCAGATCGAAACGGTCGGTGCCGAACTGCGTTCGCTCATGCCGTGGATCCGTGCGGGCAAGGCCAGCGTCGCCGAGACCTCCGGCGGCCAGGCGTAGCGCGAGCGCCGCAGGCGGCTCGGGCCATCGCAGAGCGTCACCTCGGTGACGACGACCGACTGGAATCCCGTCCTCCGGGGCGAGTTCGAGAAGGACTACTGGCGCGAACTGCGTCAGTTCGTCGCGGCCGAACGCAGTGCGGCCACGGTGTATCCGTCGCCCGACGAGGAGTTCGCGGCGTTGCATCTCACGCCGTACGCCGAGACGCGGGTGCTCATCCTGGGACAGGACCCGTATCACGGTCCCGGACAGGCGCACGGGCTCTGCTTCTCGGTTCGCGAGGGCGTCGCTGCGCCGCCGTCGCTCGTGAACATCTTCAAGGAGCTGGCGTCGGATCTCGGTTGTGCTCGGCCCGATCACGGCAATCTCGAAGCGTGGGCTCGGCAGGGCGTGCTGTTGCTCAACGCGGTGCTGACCGTGCGCGCCCACGCGGCCGGAAGTCATGCGAAGAAGGGGTGGGAGCAGTTCACCGATCAGGTGATCGCGACGCTGTCGGAGAAGCCGCAGCGGGTCGTGTTCATCCTCTGGGGCGCGTATGCCCGCAAGAAGAAGGCGCTCATCGACACGACCCGGCACACCGTCATCGAGTCGGCGCATCCCTCGCCGCTCTCGGCGCACAACGGGTTCTTCGGCAGCAAGCCCTTCTCGAAGGCGAACGCTGCGCTGGTCGACGCCTGTCTCGAACCGATCGACTGGTGCCGGTTGTGAGGGGCAGCCTGCGATGAGAGTCAGCGTTCCGGCGTCGACGGCCAACCTCGGGTCTGGCTTCGATGTGCTCGCGCTCGCGCTCGACCTGCCGTTCGTGCTGTCGACGACCGCTGATGACGTGCTGTTGCCGGTGGACGCGACCCATCCGGCGATGGTCGCGTTCGTGCGATGCGGGGGATCGGGTGACCTCTGGTGGCGCAGCCCGATCCCGCCCGGTCGCGGTCTGGGCTTCTCCGGAGCGGCCCGCGTCGCCGGCGCGTTGCTCGGAACCGCCGTCGCCGGAGCCGTTGACCGCGACCGCGCGCTCGAGATCGCCTGCGAGCTCGAGGGCCATCCCGAGAATGCTGCGGCCTCGATCTTGGGCGGCGCGGTCGCTGCCAGCGGGGGAGTGGCGCTGCGGATCCCGCTCGGTCTCGACGCGAAGGTCGTGACCTGGTCTCCGTCGACCGAGACGTCGACCGAGAAGTCCCGCGGTCGACTGCCCGATCAAGTGGCGTTCGACGACGCCGTGTTCACCGTCGGACGCGCCGCACTGCTCGTCGCCGCGCTGGTTGCGGGCGACCGCGCCGCGTTGCGGATCGCCACCGGCGACCGACTCCATCAGGACGCGCGCCTGGCCGCTGCGCCCGCGTCGCGCGCCGCGTTCGATGCGGTCCTCGCCGCCGAGCCGATCGCCGCATGGCTGAGCGGCTCGGGCCCGTCGATCGCCGCGCTCGCCGAGCTCGGCGACGCCGAGCGGATTGCGGCAGCGTTCCCCGAGGGCGG
>JAYTFP010000020.1:0-1710 GCA_043734285.1 Acidimicrobiaceae bacterium | reverse complement strand
CGTCGCGCCGATTCGGAGGATGACCATCGACACATGGATCGGGCTCATCGTGGCCCTGGTGCTCGTCGTGCTCAACGCCTTCTTCGTGGCACTCGAGTTCTCGCTGGTGGCCGTCGATCGGTCGGAGGTCGACGTCGCCGCGGCGAAGGGCGATCGACGCGCAGCGCTGGTCGCCGGCGCGCTCCGGCGCAGCTCGTTCTCGCTCTCGGGCGTGCAGCTGGGCGTCACCTTCTGCTCGGTGCTCCTGGGCTTCATCGCCGAGCCGTCGGTGGCCCGCCTGTTCCGTCCTCTGCTCGACCCGATCGTGGGATCGAGTCGGTCCGGGGCGCTTGCCGTGGTCATCGCGCTGTTCGTGGCGACGATCGTGCAGATGCTGCTCGGTGAGCTGATCCCCAAGATGATCGCCGTGGGCCGACCGCTCTCCACGGCGCGCGCCCTCGCACCCGCGGGCCGTGCGTATTCCGCGTTGTGTCGGCCGCTGATCGTCGTGTTCAGCGGAGCTGCCAACGCGCTCGTGCGGGCGGTCGGGATCGAGCCCAAGGAAGGGCTCGGCCAGGTGCGGTCGCGCCGCGAGCTGGTCCGACTGGTCCGGTCGTCGGGCGAGGACGGGACCCTCGGCGCCGAGGAGGCCCGCCTGCTTACGAAGGCGTTCGACTTCCAATCGAAGACGGCCGCCGACGCCCTGACGCCGCGGACCGAGATCCGCTCGCTGGCTGTGGGTGACGACGGGCAACTCCTCGCGGAGCTCTCGGTCGAGAGCGGCTTCAGCCGTTTTCCGGTGATGGGCGCCGACGTCGACGACATCGTCGGGGTCGTCCACGTGAAGGCGCTGTTCGGCATGGACGCAGTCGTGCGCGACCGGGTGCCGATCGCCGAACTGATGGAAGAGCCGATGGTCGTCCCCGAGTCGCGTCCGCTCGACCGCCTCATGTTCGAGATGCGCGAGCGCGCGGTGTACCTCGCCGTCGTTCTCGACGAGTACGGCGGCACGGCCGGCATCATCAGCCTCGAGGACGTGCTCGAGGAGATCGTCGGCGACATCGAGGACGAACACGACCTGACCCAGAATCGTGCGTTGGCGTGGCGTTGGGGTGAGTCGTGGGTGCTGTCGGGCCGTCTCCATCCCGACGAGGTCGAGGAGCACTGCGGACTCGAGCTCCCGCCTGGTGAATACGAGACGCTCGCGGGTTTCGTGCTCGACGAGCTCGGGCGCATCCCGGTCGCCGGCGACGGATTCACCACGACGAACGGTTGGCGCCTCTACGTACTCGAGATGGACCGCAACCGCGTGGCGATGGTGCGCATCGAGGCGCCGTTGCAACGCGACGACGAGGACGACTCCTGATGGCGTTCGTCCTCGCGGCCGTGTTGGTGGTCGTCAACGGGTTGTTCGTCGCGATGGAGTTCGCCCTCCTGTCGTCGGTGCGTTCGCGCATCGAGGCCGAGGCCGACGCGGGCCGCGTGACGGGTCGCCTCGCCCTTCGGTCGATGAGCCGGCTCGGGCCGCTGCTCGCGGGGTGCCAGCTCGGCGTCACCGCGGCGTCGCTCGGCCTCGGCTCGGTCGGTGAGCCGGCGGTGTCGCACGTCTTCGAGCGCGCATCGAAAGCGATCGGCATTCCGACCTCGCCGGCGCACACCGTCTCGCTGGTGCTGGCCCTCGCGATCGTCGTGTTCGTCCACCTCGTGGCCGGCGAGATGGTCCCGAAGAAC
>JAYTFP010000019.1:0-7288 GCA_043734285.1 Acidimicrobiaceae bacterium | reverse complement strand
GCAACGCCCACGACCGCCGCCTACGCGAAGTCGTCAACCGCGCGAACGTTGCCTGACACGGCACTAGATGCTCAGCTCCTAAATGAAGTGGCGCAGCTGGTCGTGCAGCTCGCGGCAACACGACTTCAACTCGGCGTCGGTCAGCTGATCATCCTCGTCGTCACTCTCGAACGCGTCGCGTAACGCTGTCGACTTCGCCACGAGGTCACGCCACACCGACGCCTCGAATCCGAATGGCAGGGGCATGAGCATCATCGTCGTCGCCGCGTCGATCGCGTGGAGCACGGCCTCGGGTTGATCGGGATGTTTGACGAGCGTGCCGGTCGCGGTCCACATCATCGTCATCACCTCCTGCACGTCGGCGCCCTCGAGCACGGCATCCGGATCGTCAGGATCGGGCATCGAGTCGAAGATCTCGTCGACCCGCGCCTCGTCGTACGCGTAGACCACGAGGTCACCGCCCCCATCCCACTCGTACTCGATACCCGCCACGTCGAGCGCCTCGGCGATGCCACTCTGCATGACCGACGACCAGCCCGAGATCTCGTACACGGCTCGCTCGCGGTCGGTATCGAGACTTGCCGGCGCGTCGTCGTCCGCCTCATCGACGTCATCGACCTCGTCGATCAGCACCTCGCTGTCGTCGCCGTCGTCGTCGATCGAGTCGTCGGTGATGGCTTCGTCAGTGGCCTCGTCGGGCGTCAGTTCGTGCACGTGCGTCATCCTTGCAGAGCACGGTCGTTGGATTCGGACAAGCTCGCGGCATGTCGGTAACGTGGCCGCCCATGGCCGACATGCATCCTCCCGATCGAAACCTGGCGATGGAACTCGTCCGAGTCACCGAGGCCGCCGCGCTCGCAGCCGCCCGATGGATGGGACGCGGCGACAAGCTCGGTGCCGACGGTGCGGCCGTCGACGCCATGCGCCACATGCTCACGAGCGTGTCGATGAAGGGCACCGTCATCATCGGCGAGGGTGAGAAGGACGAAGCCCCGATGCTGTTCAACGGCGAGGTCGTCGGCGACGGCACGGGCAGCGAGTGCGACATCGCCGTCGATCCGATCGACGGCACCACGCTCACGGCCCTCGGGCGCAGCAACGCCATCGCGGTCATCGCGGTCAGCAACAAGGGCACGATGTTCAACCCCGGGCCGTGCGTCTACATGGACAAGCTCGCCGTCGGGCCCGAAGCCGCCGATGTCGTCGACATCAACGTCAGCGCCACCGAGAACCTGCGTCGAGTCGCCGAGGCCAAGGGCGAGTCGATCCGCGACGTCACCGCCGTCATCCTCGACCGCGATCGCCACAGAGACCTGATCGCCGAGGTCCGCGCCGCGGGCGCCCGCATCCGTCTCATCCCCGACGGCGACGTCGCCGGCGCCATCTCGACCGCCTGGCCCGACTCCGGCGCCGACATCATGTTCGGCATCGGTGGCACACCCGAAGGCGTGATCGCAGCCGCCGCGCTCAAGTGCATGGGCGGATCGATCCAGGGCAAGCTCTGGCCCCGCAACGACGAGGAGCGCACCGCAGCCCTCGAGCTGGGCTACGACCTCGACCAGGTGCTCACCGAAGACATCCTCGTCGCCGGCGACAACTGCTTCTTCTCTGCGACGGGCATCACCGACGGTGAGCTCATCAAGGGCGTGCACTACTCGGCCCGCGGCGTCGAGACGCAGTCGCTCGTGATGCGGTCGCAGTCGGGCACGGTGCGCCTCATCACCGCGAACCACCGCATCGGCGCCTGACCCGGCGCTGCTGGCTGAGGGATCAGAGAGCGGCTGAGGCGCTGGGCTTCACGCCGGCCACCTCGAGGCGCACCTCGGCCCGCGCCAGCGCGGCCTTCGCATCGTCATCGTCGGCGTCGGCCCGGAGCTGCTCCTCGGCCCGCGTCTTCGCGGCCTGAGCACGCGGCACATCGATCGCGTCGGACAACTCCGCGACGTCGGACAGCAACGTCACGTGGTCATCAGAGACCTCGACGAAGCCCTGGTGCACGGCGATGACGACCTCGGAGCGATCCTCGGCGATGATCCGCACCGCATGCGTCGCCAAAGTGCCGATGAACGGAATGTGCCCCGGAAGGAAGGCAATGTCGCCGCCCGCGGTGCGGCACACGACCATGTACGCCTCGCCCGAGTAGGCGATGCGTTCGGGTGAGACGAGCTCGACCTGCAGGGGCATCAGTGTTCTCCCCGACTCACGCGCTCTTGGCGAGCTCGGCGGCCTTGCGCTCCGCGTCTTCTGCGCCGCCGACGTTGTAGAACGCCTGCTCGGGCAGGTGGTCGAGATCGCCCTGGATGAGCGCCTCGAAGCTCGCGACCGTCTCGTCGACGGAGGTGAAGATGCCCGGAAGGCCGGTGAACACCTCGGCGACGAACATCGGCTGCGCCAGGAATTTCTGCACCTTTCGAGCCCGGTCGACGGTGACACGGTCTTCTTCGGAGAGCTCGTCGAGGCCGAGGATGGCGATGATGTCCTGCAGCTCCTTGTAGCGCTGCAGCACTTCCTGCACGCGGCGGGCGACCCGGTAGTGACGCTCGCCGACGACGGCGGGGGTCAGGATGTTCGACGTCGATGCGAGTGGATCGACGGCCGGGTAGATGCCGAGCGCCGCGATGTCACGGCTCAGCTCGGTGGTGCCGTCGAAGTGGGTGAACGACGTGAACGGCGCGGGGTCGGTGTAGTCGTCGGCGGGCACGTATACGGCCTGCAGCGACGTGATCGAACGACCACCGGTCGAGGTGATCCGCTCCTGCAGCGTGCCCATCTCGTCGGCGAGTGTGGGCTGGTAGCCCACGGCCGACGGCATACGACCGAGCAGCGTCGACACCTCTGAACCGGCCTGCGTGAAGCGGAAGATGTTGTCGATGAACAACAGCACGTCCTGGCCCTGCACGTCACGGAAGTACTCGGCCATCGTGAGCGCCGAGAGCGCCACGCGGAGGCGCACGCCCGGGGGCTCGTCCATCTGACCGAAGGTGAGGGCAGCCTTGGTGAGCACCGAATTGTTGGTGCCGCCCATCATCGTCTCGCCCATCTCGATGAGCAGGTCGGTGCCCTCACGGGTGCGCTCGCCGACGCCGGCGAACACCGACACGCCGCCGAACTGGCTGGCCACGCGGTTGATCATCTCGGTGATGAGCACGGTCTTGCCCACGCCGGCGCCACCGAACAGGCCGATCTTGCCGCCACGGAGGTAGGGGGTGAGCAGGTCGATGACCTTGATGCCGGTCTCGAACATCTCGGCCTTCGGCTCGAGCGTGTCGAAGTTCGGCGGCGGCCGGTGGATCTCCCAGCGCTCGCCGATCTCGAGGGTCGACTCGTCGACGTCGAGCGGCTGGCCGATCACGTTGAACACATGGCCGAGGGTGACATCGCCCACTGGCACCCGGATGCCGTGGCCGAGGTTCTTCACGACGGTGCCGCGCTTCAGGCCGTCGGTCGGCTTGAGCGAGATGGCCCGGACGCGGCTGTCGCCGATCTGCTGTGCGACCTCGGCGTTCACGACGACGTCGTCACCACCGGCGTTGAGCGTGAACTCGAGCAGTTGGTTGATCTTCGGCAGTGCGTCGGAGGGGAACTCGACGTCGACCACCGGGCCGGCGATGCCAACGATTTTGCCTGTCTTGAGCACTGTCTGAGTCGGCTCGGTCATGGTCATGATGCGCTCCGTGATGTCTGGGATGCGAGGTGTGGGATGCGAGGTGTCGGAATCCGACGTGTGGGACGGGTGTCAGCGGTGATCGTGGCGTTCGTGCGCGAACTGGAGATTGCGCATGAGTGGCGGGAACGGGTCGGAGTCGAGGTGGTCGAGGAGCAGGTCCTCGGGGTCGCCCTTGTCGGCCGACAGTGCCTCGGCGCCACCGATGATCTCCATGATCTCGGTGGTGATCGCCTCTTGCCGCGCCTGGTTCATCTTGCGGCTGAGACGGGTGATGAGATCTTCGGCGTTGTCGGTGGCGGCCTTCATGGCCCGCTGACGCGCCGCGAGCTCTGACGCCGCGGCGTCGAGCAGCGCCGCGAACAGCCGGCTCTCGACGTAGCGGGGCAACAGCGCTTCGAGCACGGCGTCGGGCGACGGCTCGAACTCGAACTCGCCCTTCGGGCCGCTGCGGGCCGCTTCGCCCTCGGGCACGGTGGTGTCGAGCGGCAGGAAACGACGAACCGCGACCTCTTGCGTGCCCATCGAGATGAACCGCGTGTAGGCGAGCTGCACCTCTTCGACGCGGTCGCCGAACAGTGCGGTCACCTCGGCGGCGATCTCACGGGCGTTCTCGTAACTCGGCTTGTCGGTGAAGCCCTGGAACGACGAGTGCACGTCGTAGCCGCGGAACCTGAAGTACGACGCGGCCTTCTTGCCGACCGTCACCAGCACGTAGCCCCGCCCGGCGTCTTTCGCAGCGAGGATCTCGCGCTCTGCGGCACGGATCACCGAGCTGTTGTAGGCGCCGGCCAGACCGCGATCAGAGCTGAGGACGACGACGCCGACGTTCTGGATCGACTCGGGCTGTGACAGCAGGGCGTGGCCGCCACCGGCACCGCCGGCGGCGAGGTCGGCGATCACGTTGGTGATGTGCTCGCTGTAGGGACGCGACGCGTTCGCCGCCTCGACTGCCTTGACGACGCGGGTCGCAGCGATCAGCTCCATGGCGCGAGTGATCTTCTTCATGTTCTGGAAGCTGCCGATCCTCCTTCGGAGGACTCGTTCCTGCGCGCCGGGCATGAGTCAGTCGCTCAGTGCGCTTCGGGGGCGTCGACGTCGTCGATCACCGTCTCGTCTTCGGGCAGATGGTGCGCGGCGGTCACCTTCGTGGTCGACGCACCCTCGGCGCCACCGTCGGGCTCGTCGGCCGACTCGGTCGCGACGACCGACTGGAACTGCGAGGCGAAGGCCTTGATGCCGGCCTCGAGGGCCTCGGCATCGACGGTGCCGGTCTAGATGATGTCGGCCAGCAGGCCGGAGTGACGCGAGTCGAAGTAGTCGAGCAGCTCGGTCTCGAAGCGACGGACCTCGGAGACGTCGATGTTGTCGAGGTGGCCACGCGTGCCGGCGAACAGCACCACGACCTGACGCTCGACCGACATCGGCTCGCCGACGCCCTGCTTGAGCAACTCGGTCAGGCGGTAGCCGCGCGCGAGCTGGGCCTTCGACAGGTCGTCGAGGTCGGAACCGAACGCCGCGAACGCCTCGAGCTCACGGAACTGCTGCAGATCGGACTTGAGCGTGCCGACCGCGGTCTTCATCGCCTTGATCTGCGCCGACGAACCGACGCGTGACACCGAGATGCCGACGTCGATGGCGGGACGCACGCCGTTGCGGAAGAGGTCTTCCTGGAGGAAGATCTGGCCGTCGGTGATCGAGATCACGTTGGTCGGGATGTACGCCGAGACGTCGCCGGCCTTGGTCTCGATGATCGGCAGTGCCGTGAGCGAGCCGGCGCCGTTGGCGTCGGAGAGCTTGGCGGCACGCTCGAGCAGGCGGGAGTGCAGGTAGAACACGTCGCCGGGGTAGGCCTCGCGCCCCGGCGGGCGGCGCAGCAGCAGCGACACCTGGCGGTAGGCCTCGGCCTGCTTCGACAGGTCGTCGTAGATGGCGAGGGCGTGGCCGCCGTTCTCCATCCAGTGCTGACCCATCGCGCAGCCCGAGTACGGAGCGAGGTACTTGAACGGGGCCGGGTCGGAGGCCGGCGCACACACGACGACGGTGTACTCCATCGCGCCGGCGGCCTCGAGACGGCTCACGGTCTGGGCGACGGTCGATGCCTTCTGGCCGATCGCCACGTAGATGCACTTCACGCCGAGGCCGCGCTGGTTGATGATCGTGTCGATCGCGACGGTGGTCTTGCCGGTCTTGCGGTCGCCGATGATCAGCTCGCGCTGGCCGCGGCCGACGGGGATGAGCGAGTCGATCGACTTGATGCCGGTCTGCATCGGCTCGTGCACGGGCTTGCGGCCGGTGATGCCGGGCGCCTGGATCTCCATGCGGCGACGCTGCACGTTGGTGAGCGGTCCCTTGCCGTCGATCGGTTCACCGAGCACGTTGACGACCCGGCCGAGCAGACCGTCGCCGACGGGCACGTCGAGGATGTCGCCCGTCGAGCGGACCGACTGACCCTCTTGGATGCCTTCGACCTCGCCCAGGACCACGGCGCCGATCGACTCTTCATCGAGGTTCAGCGCGAGTCCGAGCAGGCCGTTCTCGAATTCGAGCAACTCGTTCACCGCCGCGTCGGGCAGGCCCGAGACGCGTGCGATGCCGTCGCCGACCTCGATGACCCGCCCGACCTGCGTCATCGACAGGTCGGGGCTGAAGCCCTCGAGATTCTTGGAGATGGCCGCCGTGATGTCGGCGGTGTTGATGGTCAGCTCAGCCATGTTCGGGCTCTCTCCTGGATCGGACTTCGGCGCTCAGAATGCGTCGCGCAGCTGGGTGAGGCGGGTACGGATCGATCCGTCGAGCAAGGTGTCACCGATCTGGGTGACGATGCCGCCGAGGACAGTGGGATCGATGATGTTGCGGATGGTGACCTGCTGGTTGGTGGTCGTGGCCAACGCTTCGGCGAGGCGGGTCTTCTGGTCGTCGGTCAGCGCCACGGCCGAGCGGACCTCGGCGACGACCTCGCCGCGTGAACCGGCGGCGCGCTCGGCGAGTTCGGTGACGATCTTCGACAGGTTCTTGGCGCGGCCATTGGCCACGACGAGCGACACCAGCGAGGTGGTCGTCGAGGACGCACGCCCACCGAGCAGGTCTTCGACGATCTGCTGACGACGGGCAACCGGCAGGTGCGGGTCGGACAGCGTGTCGGTGAGTTCTTTCGAGGCGTCGAGGGCCTGGGCGACGACGAAGAGCTCGTCGACCACGGCGGCCGCGTCACCCTCGGCGGAGGCGATGGCCAGCAGGCCGTCTGCATAGGCGTTGATGCGAGTGGAGTTCATCTGTCCGATCCTCAGTTCGCCGAACCGACGTGGGCGATGTAGCCCTCGATGAGCTGCTGTTGCGTGGCCTCGCCGAGGTTGCCGTGCACGACCTGCTCGGCCGCACCGAGCGCGAGGCGTGCCACCTCGTCGCGGAGATCCGTTTCGGCCTGACGGCGTGCTGCGTCGAGGTCGGTGACGCCGCGCGCACGCATGGCGACGATCGCGGCGTCGGTGCGCTCGGCAAGATCGCGGCGCAGCTGGTCGGCGGTCTGACGGGCCTCCTCGACGATCCGGGCGGCTTCGCTGTCGGAGTCGGCCAGCGCGGCGCGGATGCGATCGCGCTCACCCTCGGCGTCTGTGCGCAGCG
>JAYTFP010000018.1:0-10265 GCA_043734285.1 Acidimicrobiaceae bacterium | reverse complement strand
GCCGCACCCCCAAAGAAGTCCTCGACCAACGCCGCCACCTCGCGGCATGATCAACCCCTCCACAAGGCCCATCACCAACTCAACCTCCGGACAGGAAGTCCTAGAGTCGTGCGATGGCCACGGCTCCGCTGTCCCGCGTGACCGCCGCCGGGCGGCGACTCGCGCCGGGCTGGGTGCGAGGCCGGATGCCGCGATGGATCCGGGGCCTAGCGAAACGCCTTCGGCCAACGACGACCGCACCGGCGCTGTACCCACTCTGGGCCGACATCACCGCAGCCGTGCTCGTCGACGCACCCTGGTACCGCAGTCGCTACCCCGCCGTCGCCGACGCTGGTGACGACCCGACCGTCCACTACGCGACCGTCGGATGGCGATCGGGCTTCGATCCCAACCCGATGTTCGACACCGCGTGGTATCTGTCGACCTACCCTGACGTCGCTCGGCTCGACGCCAATCCGCTGCTCCACTACTTCGAACACGGCGCCGCCGAGGGCCGCAACCCAGGCCCGAATTTCGACACGACGTGGTATCTGGCGCGCAACCCCGATCTGCGCCAGAGCGACTTCAACCCGCTCGCTCACTATCTGCGTTACGGACTCGCCGAGGGTCGCGAGCCGCTCCCCCGTCACGAGCCGAACCGCGGATCGACACACACGATCGTGCTCGTCTCGGGCGAGGCCAACACGCCCGGCCATCGCTACCGGGTCGAGCGACTCGCCAGGGCGATGCGTCGGCTCGGCCATCATGTCCGCGAACTCGAGGTGCCCGATGCGGCCGGCACACGCCTCGCCGACCTCGACCGCGCGTCACTCGTGGTGCTGTGGCGAACCGCCTGGGGACCCGAGGTCGAGCAGATCATCCGCCGCGCACGCTCCACCGGCGCGATCGTCGCGTTCGACGTCGACGACCTGATGGTCGATCCTGACGTCGCGGTCGTCGGCACGATCGACGGCATCCGTTCGCAGGGCCTGACCGAGGACGAAGCCCAGGACTGGTTCGCCAAGATGCGACTCACTGCGCAGGCCGCCGACGTCTGCCTGTGCACGACCGAGGCGCTCGGCGACCAGCTCCGCCGGCTCGGCGCGCCCGTCTTCGTACTGCCGAACGGATTCGACGACGAGTCGCTCGTCATTTCGCGACTGGCGCGTCGGGTGAGCAACGCGACGCCGCACGACGGACTCGTTCGCATCGGCTACTGCTCGGGATCGCTCACCCATCAGGCCGACTTCGCGATCGTCGCGCCGGCGGTCGCACTCACGCTACGCGCTCACCCCGAGTGCCGACTCGTCGTGTTCCGCATGGCGCTCGACCTCGACGAGTTCCCCGAGTTCGATGACCTGCGCGATCAGGTCGAGTGGCGCGACATCGTGCCGCTCGCGTCGCTGGCCAACGAACTCGCCCGCTTCGACATCAACCTCGCGCCGTTGGAAGTCGGCAACCCGTTCTGTGAGGCCAAGTCGAACCTCAAGTTCTTCGAGGCGGCGCTGGTCGACGTGCCGACCGTCGCGAGCCCCACCGACGAGTTCCGCTCGGTGATCGACGCGGGCGACAACGGACTGCTCGCACTCGACACCGACGAATGGCAGACCGCGCTCGAGTCGCTCGTCACCGACCCCGAACGGCGAGCGCGGCTCGGAGCAGCCGCGTTCCGTTCGGTGCAGTGGCCGCTCGGCGAGCTGCACCGCACGCGCGAGGTCGCGACGCTGCTCGACCAGACACTCGGCGATCGGATCACGGCCACCAGCGCCTTCGAACTCGCCCGGCGACGCGCCGCGGCCGAGGTCGACATCAAGTCCGCCGATCCGCCGACGGTTGCGTTCACGACCACGTTCGAGAGCGACCGCCTGCGACCCTCACGCGTCACGGTCGTCGTGCCCGTGCACGACTATGCACACCTGGTCGTCGAAGCCCTCGACTCGGTACGCGACCAGACGATGGCCGACCTCGACCTGATCGTCGTCGACGACGCCTCGTCGGACGACTCACTCGAGGTCGTTCGCCGCTGGCTCGACGAACACTCGTCGCGATTCCATCGGATGCTGCTCGTGTCGCACTCGACCAACGGCGGCGTGGCCTGTGCCCGCAATCTCGGCTTCGAGCTCGCCGACACGCCGTGGGTGCTGCCGCTCGACGCCGACAACCAACTGCTGCCCACCTGTTGCGACCGGTTGCTCGATGCGATCGAGTCGACCGGCGCGGCGTTCGCCTATCCCCGACTGCTGCACTTCGGCGAGTCGAGCGAGCT
Source organism: Acidimicrobiaceae bacterium (assembly GCA_043734285.1). GTDB lineage: Bacteria > Actinomycetota > Acidimicrobiia > Acidimicrobiales > Microtrichaceae > JAYTFP01. Next base: position 8,020 of record JAYTFP010000018.1, on the reverse strand, counting down.
GCTCACCACGGATCAGGTGCGCAACCATCTGCCCTACTCCGCGCAGCGACTTGTCGTCAGCAACTACATCGACGCGCTCACGCTCGTGCGCACCGATGCCTGGCGCGCCGCTGGCGGCTACCGGCTCGGCCTGCTCGGCTGGGAGGACTACGACATGTGGTGCCGCCTCGCCGAACTCGGCCTCGCTGGCATCGAGGTCACCGAAGATCTCGCCCGCTACCGCGTGCACGAGACGTCGATGCTGCACTCGGTCACCCGTCATCACGACGAGGCAGTGCGCGCCGCGATCACCGAGCAGCACCCGTGGCTCCGCCTCGACGATCCGAACGCGCCGTCGATCGAACCAGCGCGTGTCGTCGACGTGCCCCGGCCGAAGGAGCCCGCGCTCATCGCCGAGGCGGTTGCGCCACTCGAGCGGGAAGTCGATGACGAGACGGGCGACGCCATCGACCTGCGGCACGTGGGCAATCCACTGCCCGAGCGGGCGCTCGCGCTTGCCGCGCAGTGCGCTGGACCGATCCTGCACCTCAGCGGCGGCGGCACGCGGCTGCCCGGCGACCGCGTCATCCATCTCGACGCGCACCGCTACGGGCCGACCGACGTGATCGCCGACGCGCACCGGCTGCCGTTTGCCGACGCGAGCTTCGATCTCGTGATCGCCATGAATGCGTTCGAGCACTACCGCGATCCGGCGGCGGCTGCGGCCGAAATCGAGCGCGTGCTGCGACTGGGTGGACTCGTGCTGATCCACACCGCGTTTCTGCAACCCGTGCACGAGGAACCGCACCACTACTTCAACTGCACCCGCTTCGGGCTGCGTGAATGGTTCGAGCCGTTCGACGAGGTCGACCTCACCGTGTCCGACAACTTCCATGCGGGCTACACGCTGTCGTGGCTGGCGTCGGAGGCCGAGGCTGCGCTCGAGTCGTCGCTCGGATCCGACGCGGCGCGACGGTTCCGCGACCTGCCGATGGGACGGGTCGCGGACTACTGGCGCGACCCCGCGACGCGCGACGACGGATTCGACCGCTTCGCGCGACTCCGTGGCGACGACCGCGACCGCCTCGCGGCGGGCTTCGAATACCTGGGTCGCCGGCAGCCCTGAAGGGCCCGCCAGGCGTCGCTCGAACATCGCCGACCACTCGCGCGGTGGAGTCCGTTGGCGGCCGCGCCGCTCATCGTTCTCGGCTTTGCGCAAGTAGAGATGCCACGCGTCGAGCGCATCGGCGTGGCCGCCATCGAGTAGCTCGTGCATGTCGTACAGATCGCGGCACTGCAAGCGCTCGGCGATGCAGCGCACCTTCTCGGCGCTCACCTCGTCGAGCGTGTATCCCTCGATTGCACCGTCATCGGGCAGGTCGGTCCACCGCGGCTTCAGCGCGATCCGAGTCCGCGACGTCACCAACTCGTCGTCGGAGATGTCGAGCGTCAGCTTGCGCGGTTTGGCGCCCAGCGGACCGACATAGATCACCGACGGCGGAGCACCCTCTCCGTCGGTCAGCTCCAGCGCCGGCATCTCAAGGCGCGCACGGCATGCACCGACGGCCCGGTCGACAAGCACACGCGCACCGTCAACAATGAGCCCATCGAGAGCAGAGAAGTCGAGATCGGCGGAGTAGCGGTAGTCCTCGAAGTAGCAGAGCCGCACAAGCGTGCCGCCCTTGAGGATGAGACGCGCATCACCCATCGCGCCGATGTCCGCGCACAGATGCGCAAGCACGTAGTCCCGTTCGATCGTCTGCGCAGGAAGGTGCTCGCCGCGCGCCCTGCGATCAAGCTCGATAAGAGTCCGCCATGCCGGCGGTTCCAGATCGCGAGCAACGGGAAGCGAGAGCGTCGCCGCAAGCGATCCGATGCGTCGGTACGCCGGCTCGGCCTTGACCTCCCCCGCGAGGTCGCGCAATCCAACGACGCGGTCCACCGCGGCGAGAGCCTCGGCAACACGGGCTGCGCCACCCGCGAGCGCGGGCCGCGACGCGACGTCGAGCAGGGCACGCTCAACTGTTGCTCTACATGGCTTTGGTACACGAGGACCGTGTATCAGCGCCGACAACGGCAAATTGGCTGAGCTTGCGACGCCGGCAGACTGAGGAGTTCCCACGAATCGATGTACACCGACGTGGCGAGCGGTCGCTGCCAACGCGCACGACCGACATCAGTCGATCGTGCCACCGTTCATGTCGTGCTTCAGACCCAGCGCTTCGAGCTTGCGGTCGGCGCTCTCCTCGCTCACGCCGAGGATCGCTGCGATCGCACGCATGTCGTCGCGACGCATCGTGAGCACGCGGCCGTTGAAGTCCTGCCGCTGCACCTGGATCATCTGCACGTAGCGGCTGAGTGTCTCGGCTTCGCTGCTGTCGAGCGCGTCGAGCGCCGCGAGATCGAGCTTGGTGTTCGTGTCGGCCTCGCCGAACCGGCGAATCAACGCGACGTCGTCGAGCGGATCCTCTTCGCCCTCGTCGACCGGCAACAGCTGATCGACCGGCACTCGGTAGAACTTCGCCAACCGTTGCAGACGCGGCACCGAGATCGCACGCTCGCCGCGCTCGTAGGCGCCGAGCACCGAGGCCTTGAACTCGAGCTGCGAACTCGCCTCGACCTCTTGCAGCGAGATGCCCTTCTGACGGCGGATCGACCGCAGGCGCTCGCCGACCTTGCGTGTGTACGCGGCCCGGAACGCTGGGTCCTCGTCGTCGATGTGGGCCATGGTCATCGCTTCCGTTCGTGGCTGGACGATGTTGACGGTGAGTGGCCGCGCGGCGTCCCTGGGTGAACTTTGCTCATACCTACTATCACCTGTCGTCCCGAGCAACAGAATCGGGAGGAATTCGCCCGGATCGCTCAGGAAACGCCGGTGGGCCCGAACAAGCCGTCGCGGAAGCCCGTCAGGATCGTCCCGGCCACGATCGCCGCGCTCTCGGCCCGCAGGACATGCGTGGCGAGGCGCACTGCAGGCTGCCAAGCGTCGCGCTCGGTGGTCGACCACCCACCCTCGGGGCCCACGAGGATCGTGTCGAAAGCCTCGGTCGGCAGCGATCCGTCGAAATCACCCCGGGCCATACCCGCCGTCGGCGAGGCAACCAGGTCGGCGTACGACGAGACCGGCTCGACGAGCGGCAGGTGCGTGCGCCGGCACTGCATCGCCGCTGCCCGAGCCACCGCGACGAGACGCTCGCGCTGGCGACTGGCCTTCGGTCCCTCCCACCGCACGACGCAGTGATCGGTCGACATCGGCACGATTCGATCGACGCCCAGCTCGGTCAACTTCTGGCAGATCAACTCGGGCCGATCGCCCTTCAACAGTGCAAACCCGACCGTCACCGACCGTTCGGGCGCGGGCACCGTGACCACCTCGCCGTCGATCTCGACCTCCGGTCCGAAGCGTGCCATTCGCCACCCTCCCCCGCCGTCACACAACACGATCGGATCAGCGGCTTGCACGCGCAACACGCGTTCGAGGTGATGACGATCGCCATCGTCGAGCTCGGGGCGGTCGAGTGACTCTACGAACACCATCGGCCCCGCCGACTGGGTGGGCGCGCTCACTGGAACGCCGCGCTCATTTGAACGCGGAGCGGATGCGCGAGATCAGGCCGGTGTCGGGCGACGCGAGGTCTTCACCTCGCAACTCGGCAAAGCGCTGCAGCAGATCGGCCTGCTCGGGACTCAGTTCAGCCGGTGTCTGCACGATCACGCGCACGAGCAGATCGCCGCGGCCGCGACCCTCGAGATGTGGAACGCCGCGGTGACGCAAGCGGAAGACGCGACCCGACGCGGTGCCCTTCGGCACGACCAGGTCTTCGGGTCCGTCGAGCGTTTCGTAGCTCAGGTGATGACCGAGCGCGGCCTGCACCATCGTGACGGGTAGATCTTCGATGAGGTCGTAGCCCTGGCGCTGGAACCGCGGGTGCGGGTTGACGCGCACCTTCACGTAGAGGTCGCCGGGCGCGCCGTTGCGCGGGCCGACCGCGCCACGGCCGGTGAGCCGAAGGGTCGATCCGGTGTCGACGCCCGCCGGCACGTCGACCGTGTACGACTTGTCGGTGACGGTGCGGCCCTCGCCGCGACACTCGACGCACGGGTCGAGCACCACCTGCCCCTGCCCCTGGCAACGCCGGCACACGGTTGCCGAGACGATCTGGCCGAGCACCGAATTGCGCACGGTGCGCGTCTCGCCAGTGCCACTGCAGTCGGGACACTGCGTCGGTGCGCTGCCCTCGGCCGCGCCGCGGCCATGGCACACCTCGCACGTCACCGCGGTGCGGATCTTCACCTCGTGCTGGCAGCCGAACACCGCATCCTCGAGGTCGAGCGTGGCCACGACCTCGAGATCGGGACCGCGCGGCGGACCCGTCGGACCGCGACTGCGCCCCCCACCGCCGCCACCGAACGGGCTGCCGCCGCTGAAGAAGGCGTCGAACAGATCGCCGAGACCGCCCATGCCACCTTGGCCGAACGGATCGCCGAAGTTGATCGAATCGTCGGATCCGAACTGGTCGTAGCGGGCGCGCCGCTCGGGGTCGCTGAGGATCTCGTAGGCCTGCGCGAGCTCCTTGAACTGGGCCTCGGCCTCGGGATCGTCGGGATTCGCGTCGGGGTGGTACTTGCGAGCGAGGCGCCGGTACGACTTCTTGATCTCGTCGGCCGTCGCCGTTCGGCTGACCTCGAGCAACTCGTAGTAGTCGGTACTCACCGCACCCGTCTCCGTTCCCGGCTCATCCCTCGGTCAGCAGCTTGCTCAGCCGCTGTGAGACGACGGCCACCGCCGCCAGTGTCTCCTGGTAGTTCATCCGGGTCGGCCCGAGCACGCCGATCGTACCGGCCTGCTCGCCGCCGACGAGATACGGAGCGACGACCAACGAGCAATCGGCGAGCGGTGCGATGCCCGTCTCGGATCCGATCGCGACGGTCAACCCGCGGTCCATCACGTCGCGCAGCAGGGTCACCACGGTGAGCTGCTGTTCAAGCAACGAGAGGACGTCGGACAGCGTCGCCGAGGCGTCGAACGCGCCGGCGATGCGCGAGGCGCCCTCGACGTAGACCAACTCCGCGGTCTCGCCCGCGGCGGTGACGATCGCTCCGACCGACTCGCGCAGCAGCGCCGCGACCGGGGCCTCGACCGCTGCCGCGTCGATCTCGAATCGGCCGAGCGCGCCGAGGGTCGAACCGGTGAGCAGCTTCGCCAGTTGATCGGACGCGGCGCGGAGCTGCTCGTCGCTGAGGTCGGCCGAACGCTCGACCGTGCGCTTCACCACTGCGCCGCTGGCCATCACCACGACCACGAGGTACATCGTCGAACTGAGTCCGACGAGCTGCACCGACCGGATGGTGTCGGTGTCGGCCTGCTGACCAACGACCACTGCGGTCGTCGCCGTCACTTTCGAGAGCATCCGCGAGGTGGCCTTCAACATCTCCTCGAGTTCACCGTGCGCATGCGCGAAGAACGCGCCGACCTGTCGTGCCTGGGCCGGGCCGAGTTCGCCGGGGCCGATGTTGTCGACGAAGAAGCGGTAGCCCTTCTCGGTCGGAATACGCCCGGCCGAGGTGTGCGGCTGTGTCAGGTAGCCCTCGCGTTCGAGTAGCGTCATGTCGTTGCGCACCGTCGCCGGTGACACACCGATCTCGGTCGCCTCGACCACGTGCGACGACCCCACGGGCTGTGCGGTCTCGATGTAGGTCTGGACGACGGCTCGCAAAATGGCGGACTTACGATCGTCGAGCATGATTGGCACTCAGTCTACGCGAGTGCCAGCTCGCTTCCGCGTTGCGGCGACTGGACTCACCAGGGCTCCGCATAGATCATCGCGACGGTCGCATCGTCGGACCAGCCAGCTTCGCTGTCCGTTTGTGGTTGATCGGTGTATCCCCGCACGATCGCCTCAGCGGTTCCAGCCCGGCGATGGTCATCGATCAATCGACACAGGCCTCGCCGCACCGCGTCGGCGCGGGAGTCGACCGCGCCCGACGCGACCAGCTCGTCAACGAGTGCGGCGAGGTCGTCATCGATTCGAGCAACCAGTCGCGTCATTCGATCAGCATGACATCGCAATGACATCGCAATGCGCCCTCCCGAGGAATCCACGATCGACCGAACCGGGGGGCCGATCATGACAACGGTTGGTCGATTTCGCCCCGAGTTCGACAGCGTCCTGCTCGGTCGTCGTCGCAGAGGCGACGTCGACGGTGTCAGTCGTCCATCCGCAGGGCGGTGATGAAGGCATCGGAGGGCAGCTCGACGCGGCCGATGTTCTTCATGCGCTTCTTGCCTTCCTTCTGCTTGGCAAGCACCTTCTTCTTGCGGCTGATGTCGCCGCCGTAGAGCTTGGCGGTCACGTCCTTGCGATAGGCCTTGACGGTCTGGCGGCTGATGATCCGGCTGCCGATCGCGGCCTGGATCGGCACGTCGAACTGCTGACGCGGAATGATCTCCTTGAGCTTCTCGACCATCTTCTTGCCGTAGTCGTAGGCCTTGTCCTTGTGCACGATCGTGCAGAAGGCATCGACCGGCTCGTTGTTCAGCAGGATGTCAACCTTGGCCAGATCCGACCGCTCGTAGCCGACCGGCTCGTAGTCGAGCGACGCGTAGCCCTGCGTGCGGCTCTTCATCTGGTCGAAGAAATCGATGACCACCTCGGCCAACGGCAGGCGGTACTGCAGCTCGACCCGCTCGGGCGAGAGGTAGTCCATCTTCGAGAGCTCGCCGCGACGTTGCTGGCAGAGGTCCATCAGCGTGCCGACGTAGATCGATGGCGTGATGATCGTGCACATGAAGAACGGCTCGAGGATCGCCGAGATCTCGGTGGGCGATGGAAGGTCGGCCGGATTGTCGAGCACGATCGTCGTGCCGGCGGTGGTTTCGATCCGGTACTCGACCGAGGGCGCGGTGGCGATGAGGTTGAGGTCGAATTCGCGCTCGAGACGCTCGCGGACGATCTCCATGTGCAGCAGACCGAGGAAGCCGCAACGGAAGCCGAACCCGAGCGCACCCGACGTCTCGGGGTCGTACGTGAACGAGCTGTCGTTGAGGCGCAGCTTCTCGAGCGCGTCGCGCAGGTCGTCGAACTCGTCGCCGTCGACCGGATAGAGGCCGCAGAACACCATCGGCTTCGGTTCCTTGTACCCCTCGAGGGGCTCGGCCGCGGGACGCGCCACCTCGGTCACGGTCTCGCCCGATCGCGCCTCGCCAACGTCCTTGATGCCGGCGATGAGATAGCCGACCTCGCCCGGGCCGAGCGAGGGCACCGGCGAACTGTCGGGCCGGCGCACGCCGACCTCGAGCGCCTCGTGGGTCGCTCCGGCGTACATGAACTTGAGCTTCGAGCCGGTGCGCAGCTGTCCGTGCACGACCCGCACCGACGACACGACGCCGCGGTACTGGTCGAAGTGCGAATCGAAGATCAGTGCTTGGAGGGGCGCATCGAGCACACCGACGGGCGGCGGGATGCGTTCGATCACCGCGTCGAGCAACTCGGGCACGCCTTCGCCCGTCTTCGCCGAGATCCGCAGGATCTGATCGGCGGGCAGGCCGAGGACCCGCTCGATCTCGTCGGCATAGGTGTCGGGATCGGCGGCCGGCAGATCGATCTTGTTGAGACACGCCACGATCTCGAGGTCGTTCTCGAGGGCGAGATAACAGTTGGCGAGGGTCTGGGCCTCGATCCCCTGGCTCGCGTCGACGACCAGGATCACGCCCTCGCACGCGGCCAGTGAGCGCGAGACCTCGTAGCCGAAGTCGACGTGACCGGGCGTGTCGATGATGTGGATCGCATGGTCGCGGTAGTGCAGCTGGACCGACTGCAACTTGATCGTGATGCCCCGCTCGCGCTCGATGTCCATCGAGTCGAGGTACTGCTCGCGCATGTCACGGGGGTCGACGGCACCGCAGATCTCGAGGATCCGGTCGGCCAGCGTCGACTTGCCATGGTCGATGTGGGCGATGATCGACAGATTGCGGATTCGGGAGAGTTCGGTCACGTGGTCTTTCGGTGCTGCGAGCCCCGCGACGGTAGCAAGCGCCTGT